>VGWX01000001.1 GCA_016873615.1 Nitrospira sp.
ACCTGCCACTGCTACATCAGCAACTATAGGATTATCCGAAAACGCTGTATATCCACCGGTTCCGCCGAGCACTGTGTAGTTGCGCGCATTGCCCGCTGCAGGGTTTGAAATAGTCTGGGAAGCAGGAATCACTGCCAACGGGATAAGGGGCGACAAATCCAAAATAAGCGTTGCTGCTCTGCTGCTTCCGGCAGAATCATAAATGGTAATCGTAACAGTCGTATCGCTTGTCGGAGGCGTGCCTACAGTTGCCGTAACCACTGAACCTGCCACTGACACTGAAGCAGCTGCAGGATTGCTCGAGAATGCTGTATAGCCTCCTGAGCCGCCGATAACCTGGTAGTCAGCAGTTTCACCTCCTGCAGGGTTAGAAATGGTCTGAGAAGCAGGAATCACTGCCAACGGCGCCAGTGGCGGCAAATCAAGAATAAGCGAGGCATTAATCCTATTGCCGAGTGAGTCGTAAATTGAAATTGTTACCGTTGTATCCTCTGTTGGCACTGCTGCCACCAATGCGGTTACCGTCGAAGCTGCAACAGATACTGTAGCAAAACCCGGCTTATCTGAAAATGCACTGTACGGCGCTTTGCCGCCTATCACCGTATAGTCAGCAGCATTATTGATAGCAGGATTTGCTATGGTCTGCGAAGCCGGTATCACTGCAAGCGCTTGCGGCGGCACAGCGGTTATATCTACTTTTGCTGTTGCTGTGTCCCCGTTTTCGTCCCTTACCGTCAGAACAACTGTTTCTTCCGGAGCGCCTGCAGGCACTAATATGGAGAATTGATTGTTGCTTACAATAATTGGCTGATACGCCTGGTTATCTGAAAATCTCGAGTATGGAGCAACTCCTCCGAATATGGTAAAGTACACGGTATCATCAGGTGCAGCGCTGTCGACGGTCACAGAACTCGGCAGAACCGCAAGAGAAGCTCCTCCGGCAATGGTCAGAGTTGCCGTAACGGTCGCCCCTATGCTATCCCTGACGGTATAAGTTATCGTTCTTGGGATAGAGTTTTCTCCGACATTTACAGTAAATTCATTACCTGAAAGATATGGTGGAAAATCAATATTGTTTGAAGTAACAGTATATGGCGCAACTCCACCATAGATGGTAAAGGTTGCTATACCGCCGATTACTCCATTGATCGTCTGTGTATTCGGCTGAACTGTCAGTGACGTTGTTACCCGTACATCTGCCGTGCCAATCTGCCCGCCGATACTTGCTGTAATTGTACAGATATTATTTGACGGCGGGATAGAAGGCGCTGTGAATGTGGCTGTTGCTACTCCACCCAATGTTTGACCAAATGGAGTAACCATACCACAGGAAGTTGTAAAACCGACAGATGAACCGTCAGGAGTAGGATTGCCCGTATTAAGAGAAACAACAGCTCGAATGGTAGACGTTCCATTCGGGGCCACAACTGAAGGATTGGCAGCTACAGTTATACTGCTGACTGTTACCGGTTCGAGGAAAAGGGTCAGCATATTGCCGGTTTCATAAGTGCCATTGCCGTTTGTATCTGCAGCTGCAGATATATTTATATACCTTTTTAATTTTGTAATTATGGCCGGGTTGACCGTCATGACAACATATGCATTTCCTGCCTCTGTGCCTGTGCCGGTAAGAACTGTTCCTCTATCAAATGTTACCTCGCCCGGGCTGTCAGATCCAAAGGTAACCGCTACTCCGGAAAAAGGCGCTCCGAAACCATCACGAACAACTGCCTTGACAGTTCTTGTATTATCGCCGGAGGCTTTTAAAAGGTTAAAGTCTTCCGGTTCATCATATGTTTCATTTGTGGCATCCTTTACATGAAGTTTAAGCGTTGGAGGAGGGGGCGCTGAACTTCCTGTTGCTGTTGTGAAGAATATCGTCTTTTGATCCCTTACAATTCCGGCGCCTGTGTTGACTTCAGACTGAATAGTCGCAAATCCTGCAGTTGTGGAGGTGAGCTTGACAGTAGCAATACCGAAACTGTCAGTCTTCACCACTGATGTGCTGAGCATACCGACAGGTTTATAGAGCCCCAGAGATTTGAGCGCTGATGATATTATCTCCCCAAAAGGGTTTGATAAGTTCGTGTAAGTGACGGGGGTGTTCTGTACAGGCCTCCCGTTTCCGTCAAGAACCTTTGTGTGGAGTGAAATAAATGAGTTCGTCTGAGCAACATAATGTGAAGGCATTAATTTTACGACAGATGGTGTTCCAGGGTTCTCACCGCCCGGGCTGTCCAGAGAACCGGCGCCTCCGCCTCCGCAACTGTATGTAGAAAAAGATAAAGCCAGCAACATACATAGTATGATGACTTTTTTCATCGTATCCTCCATTTCATCTTATCCTCCAAATCTATTATTGCCGTCCTTAACAATTATCGAAATTACCTATCTGGAAATCCATCTGGGTTTTAACTGTGAATTCCTCTCCATACTCGTTCTTCCCCTCAAATGTGAATATAGCTGTGTAGTTATTTATATATGCCAGCCATGAACTATATCTTCCGGATAAAACATCTTCTGCGTACTGGTCTTTTCTTATAAGGTCAACAAATCTGATATCAGTCGTTACCGTAACCTCACCTGCCCCTGTTGGAGCATGGATCACTATCGATGCAAAACCCGGATAGAATTCAATTGGAGGCGCGCTTATGGAATCCGGTTTGCGCCTGAATTCAACGGTGTATTTTTCTATATAGAGTTTTCCTGCCTGGAATGTAGAGTTTGGGTTCAACAATCGTGCAGTAAATGTAACTGTTGCCTGATGGTCTGTAAAGTCCTCGTATTCAGGCGGGGGACCTTCGTCACATATGCCCCGGAATGCATCTACGGAATAAGTAGGTTGTCCAAGATACAATCCCTCGACAGATGCGTCGACCTTTACCCCTGTATTCTCAGACCCCGAACTTCCCGGTGAACCCGGGCCTTCTCCGCAACCACATAAAATAACAGTAAACAGTAAACAGTAAACAGTAAACAGCAGCAAATACTTTTCTTTCATCTTGCCCCCTGTTTTCATATTTCTTATACGCTTTTTCTATACCTGAATCATTATGGTTTCCCAACAATTCTCGGTGTAACAAATATAAGCAGTTCAGTGGTAGTTGTTGATGTTTTGTTGGTTTTAAATAACCACCCGAGCACAGGAATCTTCATTAATCCCGGCACACCTTGTTCGGAATCATTTGTGGTTATCTTATACATTCCGCCGATGACGATAGTCTCTCCATCCTTTATAATGACGTTTGTATTTGCCTCTTTTTTATCTGTCCCGGGCACACCTTCTACTGACGGCACTGTCGGATCGAGTTCCTCTTTCTTGATTTCTACTGCCATGGCAATGGACCCGTCAGGAGTTATATGAGGCGTCACATTCAGCTCCAGGGTGACGTCCTTGAATTCAGTCGAAATCGTTCCTTCTGTAGTCAGTTTTCTGACAGGTATGCTCTTGCCCTGCAGTATCTTTGCCTTGCCGTTGTCTACTGTCAATATCTTCGGATTCGATATGACCTTCAGATTGCCCACCGATGCTATCGCTGAAAGCTGGATATCAAGGCCCATAGTCCTGGCAGGATTTATTATACCAAAGGTGATGCCGGAACCGCCCAGCGGCCCGACGCCTTTCGATGGGAAATCAACAAGATAGTTGCCGCCTGTGAACGGGCCTGACGATGTAAACGGGACCCCTGACAACCCTCCGATGCCGGCCAGGGTATTTGACGCCTTGAGATTCAGGCCCCACTGTATTCCCAGCTCCTGTTCATTGTTTGTGTTCACCTCAACAATCCTTGCCTCAATCAGTACCTGCGGAGTCGGCCTGTCGAGGGTTGCAAGGAGGTTTTCGACCTCCGGGAAGACTGATGCAACATCTTTTATCAGCATCGAGCTTGTACGTTTATCAACACTGATGCTTCCCCTCGGAGATAAAATCTTTGAATTTCTTACAGCAGCTTCTACAATTGCTACCTCAGCATAGCTGACAGGGAATATCTTTGTATCAAGCGGCTCTGCTTTTACCAATGCCTCCCTTGCCCTTATCTTTTCCTCACTCTCTTTTGCGAAAATAGTGTTTGGCGCAATCCGTATGATATTGCCTTCTACGGATTTATCGAGACTGAAGGTTTTGAGTATGGTATCAAGCGCCTGATTCCATGGCACATCCCTGAATTTCATTGTTGCTTTGCCTCTTACATCAGGATGCACGAACAGGTTACAGCCGCTGATATCAGCGAACAATCTGAATATCGGGACAATATCCTGATCCTGGAAATCAAAGTTTACATTCTCTTTTCCCTCGAGGAATGACTTGCACCTGCCTTCTGCCATGAATTCATTTTCCTGCTTTTCCAGCGATCTTTCTATAGCTTCAAGACCTTTTGATCTTTCCGGATATTCAAGACCCCTTTCGTATTTATCACCGGACATTTGTGCAAGAGTTGATACAGAAGGCTCTCTGCCGGATTTATTCAGGATCACCGCAATAGTGTCACCGGTAGCAGAGACATCAAAATTTGTCTTTTCCCTGAGGTCAAGGACAAGTCTTATCTTCTCTTCATGTTTTCCTGCCCTTATCCCTTTTACCGGCGATACAACACCGGACGGGAGCACGGTGTTCATAACCACATCAGGTATATCTATAACAATCCGGTCGTCAATGGGGAAGACGTTCGGGACCATCGAGCCATTGCCTTTGATCAGAACCTTAACGCTGTCCCCTGATGCATCAAAGGATACGTCTGTTATCTCCGTAGCCTTTCGCAGGGATTTCTGTTCCGGCATGGTTAAGTCATCACTCTTTTTGATCGTTAATGACTTCTCCTTTTTTATGGGAGCTGTGTCCAGAGGCGATTTCTGTTCTGCAACAGATGCAGCGGCATCCTCTTTTTTAATCAGCAGGCTTTTCTCTTTCTTTACCGTATCTGTTTCCCTGAGCGGTTTCTGCTCAGCTTGCGCAGAAGCAGGAGTCTCTTCTCTTTTTATCAGAAGGGATTCCCTGTCTTTTTTGACAATATCGGTTGCCCTGACCTTCATGGGGGTTTCTTCCTTTTTTGTCACATCCTCCTTAATCGTTATCGTCAGCATATTATTTCTGTAATCCTGATCAAGAGATGCAGGCGCCTGAAGCAGCATCTCGAGTTTGGCCATAAGAGCCGGCGACTCGGTCTGCGAAGGCATTATCTCTGTTATGCCGGCTTTATTCGAAACTATCTTTTTGGTGAACGCTCCTATGGCAACATCAGGGAGTTCAATGATTACCTTATATGGATCACCCGGTTTGTATAAAGTAAAGACAAAAGGCTTACTGGCTGTTATCGTTACTTTATTGTCCTGAACATCTATGCTGTTTATTACGGTTACTTCCTGCGGCTTTACCGTTTCCGTACTTTTGCCCTTTGCGGTCGCACAGCCAAACAGAGCAGGCAGCATAAATAAAGCAAAGAGCATGGAACATAGCGCGCAGATTCTTATACACTTATCCCTTTGCTGAATAATCTTTAATAATAGCTTTGTGCTTTTTGCACTTTGCAGTTTGCACTTTGCTTGTTGTCTCATTCTTCTTCCCCCTTATGGAGTTTCAATATTGAATCCCTTGGTTTGACTTCACCTTTATAATCCTTTATATATTCCCTTATGATCACTGAATTCTTTGTTATCTTCTGCACCTTCCCGCCTTGCAGCCCCAATGTCATCCCCTCTGTAATCGTGTAGTTCTTCTTGTCAGGCAGGCTGATGAGCGCATAAAATTTATTTTTGTCCGATGCGATTGCCATAAGGTGGATTTCATCCACATCATAGCTTTCAAAGGGGCTTGCCCCTTTCTTTTTCGTGGGTTTTTCCTTTTTAATCTGCACGAGAGAAAGGAAAGGGTCTCTCCTTCCCTTTGCTTCGTATTTATATTCTTCCTGTTCAAGCTTTTTTGGCTGTTCAGTTTCCTGCTGTTCTTTTTTCACTTCAGCAGGCTTAACCGGTTCAGCCATTGGCTTTGTGCCGGTCGGCTGGCTTTTTTTACACCCTGCAAAAGTTAATAACAGGAAGAAGATAAGGCATGTGAAAATAAACAGGTTAAAAATGTCATTGCGAGTGAAACGAAGCAATCTCATCTTCTCAAGCAAGATTGCCGCGCACCCTTCAGGTGCTCGCAATGACAAACAAATCAACCGTTTACTTCTGCTATTATCGGGGTGTGTATTCATTGTTATTTTGCTTTCCCTATTTCTTCCTCGGGCACTGCTGAAAATGTTGTGGCAACAAAGGTTATTCTCTCTGTCGAAATCCCCTTGTCGGGTTTCGGATCACTCAGCCGTATGTCAGAAATGTTTACTATCCTGTTGAGCTTTGTGAGGCTGCTGAAGAAATATCCGAGGTTATGATAACTTCCTGAAAGCTCAACCCTGACCGGTATCTCATAAACGATCCCGCTTGTATGGGTTTTCTTCTGTTCCGGTCTCCAGAGCCCTACCTTCATTCCAGCTCTGATACAGAGGTCTGAAACCTGCTTCAGCAAGGTTGATACCTCCTTCTCCTCAGGTAATTGCTGTTTTAATTCGTTGAGCTTGTTCCTGAGTCTTTCGTTCTCAAATGTTAATTGCGGAAGTTTATCGGCCTTTGCCTGATCTTTTGCTATCTCATTCTCCTGAGCCGAAATCTTTAGATCGAGAGCTTTTATCTCTTTATTCTTCGGTACAATAAAAAGAAAAATGACAACAGCCGCAATAATAACTCCCGGAGCAACAGCAAGTATTACCTTAACGTACATCGGTAAGGTCTTAATGTTAATATTCAGTTTCAATGCCATCTTACGCCTTCACCTTAAACGTCAGTTTGAAAACATATAAAGGTATTTTCTCTATTTCCGTACTCCTCGATTCCTGCAGATAAACCTCGGTGAATATTTTTGAAGCTTTCAGATTATCCACATATGCAACGATATCAGTATTGGTAAAGCCGTAACCATCAAGGCTTACAGTATCTCCCGTAAACGAAAGCGCCTGAAGCCATATGCCGTTCGGCATGATAGCGCTGATTTCATCAAGAATCTTTACAGGGACACTCTTGTTTCTGCTGAGTTGCTCAATAATATCGCTCCGTTCCTTGAATACCTTGTTTCTTTTTTCAAAGTCCTCGACAGCCTTTATCTTTTCCTTGAGTTCAGCTATTGTCCTTTCATTTTTTGCGAACTTAGCCTTCCTGTCAGAGAGCCTGGAACTGTATGTGAAGAAAAGAAAGGCCATTATTAGACAAACACCTACTGTTCCAAGAATCGTTGCTATCAGGAAAGCCGGTATCGGCTTGGCTTTCTTTTTCCTTTTTACCGGTAAAAGATTTACTTTTATCATCTGTCGCCCGGCCTCCTGAGGGCCAACCCCGCAGCTATAGCCGCTATAGGAGCCATTTCTTCTATATAGCTCATATCAAACTTTTTCGGTATCCTGATGTTTTTGAAAGGCTGCATAATCTTTGTCTCAACCCCTATTTTTTCCGCAAGGATCTTTGGGAAATCCTTTATAAGGGCACAGCCGCCACTCAATATAACTTCATTGATTTCTTCATGGAAGTATTCCAGTGATCGATTCACCTCACCGATGATCTCCTCGGATGCAAGATCCATTACAGAAAGGGAATCTTGCGGAGATATGTTTTCGACGGGTTCATTCCTCTTCAGTCTTTCAGCTACATCAAACGTCAGATTGAATTCCCGCTGAAGAACCTCTGTATGCAGGTTGCTGCCTACGGCGCTGTCTCTGGTAAAAACAGAAATACCGCCTTTGAGGATATTCATATTGATTGTGCTTGCCCCGATATTGATGAGGGCAATGTTCTTGCCCGGCTCGATTTCATAGTTAACCTCATAAATATTCTCAAGGGCAAATGAATTGACATCAACAATCTGGCAGTTAAACCCTGCCTCTTTTACAACGGAAAGGTATTCGTTAATAATGTCTTTTTTCACTGCAACAAGGATGACGTCCATCTGCCCGGGTTCTTCTTTAGGTCCGAGTATCTGGAAGTCAAGGTTTACATCATCAATATCGAATGGTATATATTGTTCAGCCTCGAATTTTATGGACTCAGAGAGTTCCTCTTCCGACATATCAGGCAAAGAGACCCTCTTGATGATCACTGAAGAGTGGCCGGCGATACTGATAACAACGTCCTTTGTCTTTATCCTGGCTTTGCGCGCGAGTTCCTTAAGTGCATCCGAGAGGCGCAGTGAATCTATAATCGAACCATCAACAATCAGTTCAGGGGGAAGAGGAACCATATCGAACAACTCAAGTTCGTACCCTCCCTTGGTATCTTTCAGTTGTACTACCTTAAGATAACCCGAGCCTATGTCTAAACCAACAGTACTCCTTTGAGTGAAGAACATATGCTTATGAATACCAGAAAAAAAGGATCTTGTCAAGTATTTTTTTCTTTAAGATAAAGGGGGTTACTTGGAAACCTAAAGAAATTAGTTTAACAATCTTTCGATTTTTATCCGGTTATTCTCTATTTTTCCTATTCCAAAGAGGACATGCTGAGGGCTTTTAAGTCTAATATACTGATTTATTGATGAATTTTCCGGAACCCTCTCATCGCCCGTTAAAAAAGGCGGGGAAAGGCAGATTGCAGGACAGATTATTGATACCCCATTTTTTGCTTTGGCATCTGATTCTTCGTCGAGAATTATTTCTTTCAGATGCAGGATAGCAGAATCTATCGAACACCCCGGATCTTTATTATTGCTCAATCCCTCTATTGATACTGAATCCTCAATCCTGAAAGCGCCTATACGTGTCCGTGTTAATGAAACCATATGCGCTCCTGTTGCGAGGGCATTGCCGATATCATCACAGATAGTCCTGATATATGTTCCCTTGGAACATGAAATTTTCAGATCGAGATAAGGAGGATCAAAGGATAAAAGGTCCATTGCATAAACCGTAATGTCCCGCTCCGGCCTCTCTACACTGATACCTTTTCTTGCAAGTTTATAAAGTGGTTGACCGCCTATTTTAATCGCAGAGTACATAGGTGGTGTCTGTTTTATATGCCCGATAAAATTACTCAGGACGTTATGGACGTCAGACTCCTTTATAAAATGGAAATCTGCCCTCTCAATAACTCTGCCTGTTGAATCGTATGTGTCAGTTCTCTCGCCGAGCTTTAACCGTACAATATATTCTTTATTAAGCTCGGCGAGGAATCTGGTTATCTTTGTTGCCTCATCAAGACAAACAATCAGCACGCCGGTTGCTATCGGGTCAAGGGTTCCGGCATGTCCTGCTTTTTTTGCTGAAAAAAGCCGTTTAACCCTTGTTACTGCCTGTTGTGAAGAGATGTTTTCAGGCTTATTTAAATTTATGACAATATTCATTATGGCGCGCCCAGAGGGATTCGAACCCCCGGCCTGCGGATTCGTAGTCCGACGCTCTATCCAGCTGAGCTATGGGCGCAAAATATTTTCTGTTATATAACGAGATTAATTTCATGTCATTGACCAGAAAATGATTCTATTTATTTTAAATAACGCCCCCAACCCCCTCTTAAATTAAGAGGGGGCGAGGGGGAGTTATTTTCGTACTCTGAAGTTAAATATCCTATCCCTTTTTTATACCTTCTTTAAGGGTAATGCCGTATTTTGGATGTTCAAACGGGTGTATTGACGGCACTTTTGAAAAAAGCCATCCCCATTGTTTTCCGGGTGCAGGGAATATCTGCTTATCATTATCAAAGACCCGTATTCCCAGAGCAGGATTCCTTGGCTCATTTGACCCTGACGTAAGATTGAGCCCGTCCATCTTAAAATCAGGCAGAAATTCACCGACACGAATTTTGATATTCGAATTCGGAATTTTGAAGTCGCTGTTCAATTTTATTGTATATTCCTGTTTTGTCTTTGAACCCTTATCTTCAATAATTATCTTTGCAGCGTTCCATTTCCCTTTAACAGAAGCAGGTATTACAACCTGCGATTTTCCCTTTGGCGTCATCATGCCGGGTTTGCCCATCTGCTGACCCGGAGGCATTTGTCCTGGAGGCATTTGTCCTGGAGGCATTTGTCCTGGAGGCATTTGTCCTGGAGGCATCTGGCCCGGAGGCATCTGGCCCGGAGGCATTATTGGTCCGGTCACAGGGCCTGTCTGCGGCACAGGAGGCTGTTCTTCCTTCTTCTTACAGGCTGATAATGAAAACGCTATTGCGATACATAATGTGATTGCTAAAATTCTCTTTTTCATCTTTTCCTCCTTAAAATAATTCCGTTTACTACTTCCTATCTACTGTTTGCTGCATACTATCTACTTTTTTAATGGCGGAGAGGCAGGGATTCGAACCCTGGGTGAGGTTTTACCCCCACAACCGCTTAGCAGGCGGCTGCCTTCGACCGGCTCGGCCACCTCTCCTGAAATTACTTAAATTGTCTCAGAGCTATTTATACTAACAGCTTAAATTGGACTTTGTAAACATAACAGCTTAATCCATAAGCATCTTTTTTTCTATGACAATAGAAGAGAGCAGCTGTATTGCTTTCCCATGAAAAGGCGGTAATAGCGGTATCTGATATGTCAGTTTAAATCCCTGTGAACGATGCTCAGATCTATCGGATGTTTTCTGATATAACCCTTTAGCTTCTCGACAATGGCGGGAGAGCGGTGATTGCCGCCTGTACAGCCAATGCCGATAGTCAGATAAGATCTCCCTTCTTTTATATAAAGTGGCATGAGAAAATCTATGAATTCCTTAATCTTTTTCACATATGCCTTTGCTGTCCGGTGCTTGAAAACATAGTCAGAAACCGATTTGTCAGTCCCCTTTAGCAATTTCAGCTCAGGGACAAAATTAGGGTTTGGAAGAAACCTTGCATCAAAAAGCAGATCAATATTTTGTGGGGCGCCAAGTTTGAAACCAAAAGAGATGAGAACTACTGTCATCGCCTTTTTACCTGTGTGTATCTTGTAGAGAGACGTAATGAATTGTCTCAGTTGATGAGGAGTAAAAGAAGATGTATCAACAATCCTGTCTGCAGCCTCTCTCAGTGGAGCAAGCTTTCCCTTTTCTGTCTGTATTGCTTCTTCGATATTCCAGCCGAGCGGATGAGGTCTGCGGGTTTCTTTAAATCTTCTTATGAGGATATCCCTTTCTGCCTCAAGAAAAAGGATCTCTGTGCGGTATTTATCTCTCAGTATCTTAAGAACGCTATTGACATCAGACAGAAATCCTTTCTCTCTGATGTCAATGCCTATGCCTATCTTTTTAATCTCTCTATACTTAGATACTCCTGAAACAAACGAGTCGAACAGCGCAATAGGCAGGTTATCTACACAATAAAAATCGGAATCTTCAAGCGCTCTCAGCGCAACCGTCTTCCCGGAACCGGAAAGACCGGTGATTATGACTATTATCGGCACAGCTTACTCTCTATTTTACCGGCTCTATAAGACCAAAATTATTGTCTCTCCTGCGGTAGATAACGTTTATTTCTCCGCTGTTGTCATTTGTGAATACAAAGAAATCCTTATCGAGCAGTTCCATCTGCATTGCTGCTTCATCAGGGCTCATCGGTTTCAACTCGAACCTTTTATTCTTTATAATCCTGCCAACCTCTGCAGGAAGTAGAGCTTCTTCAGACATGGGAACTGCTTTCCCTTCAGATTTCCTGTGAGCAACGAGTTTCTCTTTATATTTCTTTATCTGTCTTTCGAGTTTTTCTGCTACCTCATCGATCGATGAATATACATCACCGGTAATTCCTTCTGCCTGTATAAGGACTCCATTGACCTTAAGCAGCACCTCCACCTTATGTCTGTATTTCTCTACACTGATAGTAACAACCGCTTCGGATATGTTCGATAGGTAACGGTCAAATCTTGCAATCTTCTTTTCCGCATAGCTTTTCAGAGCAGGCGTAACTTCAATGTGTCTTCCTGTAACGATAATATTCATATATCCTCCTTTAATTGGTCGATTTTCTTCTCTGTGTCTGTGACGGGATTCCGAGCTCCTCCCTGTATTTTGCAACAGTCCTCCTTGCAATGACGATGCTGCTTTTGCTCAGCATCTCGGATATTTGCTGGTCACTCAGAGGCTTAAGGGAATCTTCCCCTGTCACGATCTTCTTTATAGTATTCTTTACAGATGTCGACGAGATGCTCCCCTTACCGCTGCTGAGAGCGCTGCTGAAGAGGAACCTGAAACAGAAAATTCCATGTTCGCAGGAAATATACTTGTTGGATGTAACTCTGCTTATGGTGCTCTCATGCAAACTCAGTATTGATGCAACATCCTTTAGGGTTAAGGGTTTCAGATACTGCACGCCGTTCTCGAAAAATTCGTTCTGAAGATCAATAAGTGTCTCGGTAACTCTGTATATTGTTCTGTTCCTCTGGTCAAGACTCTTCAGAAGCCCGACCGCAGACCGCATCTTCTCAATGAGAAACTGTTTATCTTCTTTCGGGTAAGCATTGTTCTGCTGAATGAGTTTTCTGTAGAAACTGCTGACCCTCAATCTCGGCAATCCTTCATCATTCAGTATGATCTGATATCCTTCTGCTGTTCTTATCAGGTATACATCAGGAACAATATAGTTTGTGTCATCGCTCGAAAAAATTCTGCCTGGTTTAGGCTCAAGACCCTCGATAATTTTCACGGCCGCCATGATATCTTTCAAAGGAAGGGCGTTTTTCTGCGCAATAACAGCATATTTCCTTTTTTCAAGCTCATCCATATTGTTCATAATCATCTTCTCTATGATGGTGTCTTGCAGGTTCAGCGCCTTAAGCTGTATAAGCAGGCATTCTGTTAAGTTTCGTGCGCCTACGCCCGAAGGATCAAAACCCTGTACGATATAGAGCGCTTTCTCTGCTGCCTCTGCACTGGTCTCTGCCGCCTTTGCCATCTCTTCGACCGAAGCCTTCAGGTACCCGTTTTCATCTATATTGCCTATAACAATTTCTCCGACTTTTATCATCTCTTCAGGAATATGTGATAACCGTAGTTGCCATAATAGATGATCATATAGATCCGGTTTTTTCGTGAGGAACTGCTCGAAAGACGGAGGGGTTACTGTTCCGGGATTGAAATAGCCCATGTCCCTTCCGTCTGAACTCCTCTCCTCAAAGTATTCATCTACCGTGAAGTTCATAAGCTTTTCGAGCGGGGCGTCAGTATCTTCATATGAATCTTCCTGTTCTGAAGAATCTTTTTCCTCTCTTGCTGCGGCGTCTCTCTCCTCGGGTGTAAGTTCCTCAAAAGGAACTTCATCAACGGATTCCTCAAGGAATGGGTTCTCCATAAGTTCCTGGGAAAGAAAATCTGAGAGTTCAAGATGGGGCAGTTGCAGCAGTTTTATTGCCTGCTGAAGTTGAGGCGTAAGTATCAGTTTTTGAGACAACCTGAGTTCGAGCCTGTTTTCAAGAGACATTACAGCGTAAACTCCTCTCCGAGAAAGGCTTCCTTAACCCTGGAATCCGCAACAATTTTATCCGGGCTTCCCTCTTCGAGTATCTCACCGTTACTGATAATATATGCCCTGTCTGTTATGGAAAGTGTATCTCTTACGTTATGATCTGTTATTAATATTCCAAGTCCTTTGTCTTTAAGATAACCGAGCATCTTCTTGAGTTCTATAATAGCAATGGGATCTATTCCTGCAAATGGCTCATCAAACAGGATGAATCTTGGTTTTATAGCAATAGCCCTTGCTATTTCGGTTTTCCTCCTCTCACCCCCGGAAAGCTTATACCCATGCTTTTGTGACAGATCAACAAGGTTGAACTCCTTTAAAAGACGGCCTACCTCATACTCTATCTCATCACGGCTGAGTCCCCTTATCTCGAGCACCGCCTTTAGATTATCTTCAACTGTGAGTTTTCTGAATATGGATGGTTCCTGGGGCAGATAGCTTATCCCCATAAGAGACCTGCGGTACATGGGAAGATCAGTCATATCCTCATTGTCGAGAGAGATTTTTCCACCATCCGGTTTAATGAGTCCAACGATCATATAGAAGGTGGTTGTCTTCCCTGCGCCATTCGGACCAAGCAGTCCTATAATCTCACCGGTATTCACACATACATTCAGGCTTTTAACGACATGTTTTTTACCGTAATATTTTGATAGCCCTTTTGCTTCAAGGAGGTGCATAGAGGATTCCATTACTGCTCTTTTTTATTTGTCAGGAAAACCTTGCTGTCTTCGACAATAAAACGGTCTTCGTTCATAAGATATGTCATTATTCGGCCTGTAACCACATTTTCTCCGTCTACAGCCCTTGGCTCGCCTGTGAAAATAACCTTTTCGTCATCTGCATAATATATAGCTTCCTGAGAAGTGATAACCCTGTTTTCCTTAATGAGCTTAACTCCTCCTCCTGCATCAAGCTTTGTGACATTGCCGGAATTATCATAATGGACAAGCATCTTCTCGGCATAAATTGTCACATCTGTTGTCCGTGCGACAACAGAATGTTCAAAAAGGGCTGTCCGGGCTTTATTGTCCGCTGTCAGCATTTTAGAGGTTATAGTTAAGGGTCCTTTTATCTTTTTTGCCTGTTCTGCAGAAAAACCAGGAGCAGCGAGCAAAAAAAACAGGATCAGAGATCCGCACAGGCGTAAAATGCTATTTATGGAAAGTTGCCTTAACATCATTGAGTATACTGACCTTTTGTTCAGCATCTGCTTTCATTCCCTTGCCTTCTACCTTAAAGCCTTTGCCTTCAACGGTAATCTTCCCACCGGTCTGTATCTCCCCGGAGGATAACTCATAATCTAGTGAATCTGCTGTTATTTTGTAATCTTTCGATGCGGCTTCAACTACACTGTCTGTGGTGAAGCTTTTGTCTGAAATATTATATATACCTTTGCCTGCATGCAGGGTTACTCCATTTTTCTGGAGCATCATCTTTATATCACTGAGTTCAGCCTTATCTTCACCCTCTGTGAAATCAGCCTTGCTTGCCGTAAGGGTCCAGAGGGTTACCCCTTTTTTCTTCTGGAGAATCCTGACATCCTCGATAAAGGAACCGCCCTTTATCTGTACGTCCCCGGTGAATTCCCTCCCTGTTCTCAGCATCAGGAAAAGACTGCTGAAAAGCGCAACAGAAAGCACGACCATTAAAACTCTCTTCATTGAAAATTCTATCATACGTGAATAACTATGTAAACCCTGACGTAACAAAGCCTGAGAAAAGATCGTATTGCAAAAACTCCTTTATACGTAGATAATATTTGAATGATCACCTTTGATGATTTCAAAAAGCTGGATATCAGGATCGGGAAAATTCTTGCGGCAGAAAAGGTGGAGGGAACTGAGAAACTGCTGAAATTGGAGATTGATTTCGGTTTCGAAAAGCGGGAGCTTGTTGCAGGGATTGCTGAAATCTATCAGCCCGAACAAGTCATCGGAAAAGAAATTCCTGTGCTCATGAATCTGGAGCCGAAAACTATCAGGGGAATTGTAAGTCAAGGAATGATCCTCGCAGCAGACGTCGAAGGGAAACCCGTTCTCATGCATCCGGGAAAAGAAGTCCCGCCGGGAAGTATCATAAGATAACAATCACAATTCAGGTTAATGACTGGTAATCTAAGGGGTCTGACTTTTTTGTGTATGACATGTGAAACATCCTCCCGAACCGCTTCCGCCAGCTATCATAGTGCTATAATCCCATCTAAGAATATCAGGATATTGAGAACCATGAACTCTATGGCAGGAAAGGCACATAACAACAGCAGTTGCCCGTGACGGATTTGATGGATCAGTCCATGCAACAGGAGCTTCAACACTATAATTCGTTACCGGATCATATGATGAGTATTCACCGGTTTGAGGCAAAAGGATATCGGATGGATGCCTTAACCATGGACTTGAGCTGCCCATAAATTGTTGCCTGTGGTATTGTCCATGACATCCACCGCAAAATGAATTTATGCTATGCGTTTGTTCAAGAGTTACTGAACTGTCAACAGGGCCATTGTATCCCTTGTATTTATTATGATTATTTTGATCAGGATTCTGTTCCCAGTTTGGGTCCTCAATGCCGGTTACATAATCAACAGTGTCCAGGTGTCCCTTTAAAAACCTGTACCATGGCTTTGAATCGTCATGATGTGCAACCCGCACATGGCATCCCTGGCATCCGTTAGTCATGCCAGTAAAAGTATCTTTAGCCGCTGCAAGGGTAGAATGGCAACTTGTTGCATTTCCACAGGTGCCGCTTTGTCTGCCAGGCGCTGTTGACAGTTTACTATCTGCCCCGGCTATGCCGTATACATTGTGTCCATATACTTCGTTATCACCGCCTAAAGAAACTTTATAAAAATTTCCGCCGGCAAGAGGTTTCGCAGGATAACCACCTGTATTAAAAACAATAGGTATTCTGCTGCCGCCTACGTTTATTATTGTCTCACCAGTCGTTGAAGTATGACACCCGACACAACTGGAAACCAGAAGGGTTTTCAGAGGGTCAGCCTGCAGACTTCCGCCTGAAAGCTTACCGGAACTATTCCATCCAGCGCCTGTTCCATCCCTTGCAACAGAGACACCGTTCTGGCTATTATGCATGGTATGACAGTTGACACAAGGACCGGAAACCATAGCATCAGAAGTATGATATGAGAAACATACAAAAAATACTGCCACCACGGCAACCAACAGATATGTATGACATTTTTTGTATTTCATAGTATTGGACAGATTTAATTTAATTAGCAATTGCTAATTAAATTAAATCATTTTTTCTGTAATGTCAATCATTTTGTTTTTTGCTTAAATAAATAGCTGTTTGACATTTTAATAGTTCGATTATTTATATTTAAGTTATAGTTAAGATTCATTTTAAGATTTTTTCGGAGGATATGATAAAGGTATGTTCCCTTATAAAGATCAGTTCAGCGGCTGTTTGATTGGTCAGTGTCTTGGTGACGCAACCGGTTTTGCTGTGGAAGGCTTTTCACCTGAAGCGTGCAAAAGATATGTGGAAGATTTTTTAATAACAGAAAGGACAGTAGATTTTGGCAGGTTTCCCTTTCCTTTCGGTCAGTATTCGGATGACTCTCAGCTTGCACGTGAACTTATTCAGAGCTATATTGCACGTAAAAAATTTGATCCGGCTGATTATGCTGAACGGATAAAGCTTATCTTTGTTGAGAAAAGGATTGTGGGATTTGGTTACTCAACAAAAGAAGCAGTAAAAAGATTATGCCAGGGTATCTCATGGGAAGAATCAGGGGCCCCTCCTCCGGCAGCAGGCAATGGAAGCGCCATGAGAGCAGGGCCCATAGGCCTTTTCTTTTTTGATAACCCGCACATGCTTATTCAGGCAGCGCATGATCAGGGCAGAATTACCCATAAAGACCCGCGAAGCTCTGCAGGGGCAGCAGCGGTCAGCGGTGCAGTTGCGCTGGCGCTTCAGGGGAAAAAAATAAATGCTGAGTCTTTTATCTCAACTCTTGCAGACTGGACAGCTGCGGTTGAACCCGTGTTTGCATCTGAGTTGAAAAACCTGATTCAATGGTTATCCCTTCCGCCTGAAAAAGCTGCAACCTTTATTTCCAAAGCCGGCTACGATCCTGATTATATTGATGACGATGAATGGAAAGGCATGTCCGGATTTGTCATCAGCAGCGTGCTGTGGAGTCTCTATGCATTTCTCAGATCCCCTGATGATTACTGGCAAACCGTATGCACTGCAATTGAGGCAGGCGGGGATACAGATACAACAGCAGCAATGGCAGGTGCAATAAGCGGCGCATATCTGGGAATAAGCGCGATACCCTCTCGCTTCACAGGTCTTCTTACCGACCGAGGGAAATGGAGACTTGACGAACTCGTCACATTAGCGCATCAGTGCTACGAAATAAAAATGCGATCGTAAAGAACTTGCGGATTTGCAACGAGAAATGCGTTGAGGCTGAAGGAGATGGTAAGGGAAAGGGCTTAACAGGCTAATTTTAACACCTCTATATGTCATTCTGGCTTGTCCAGAATCCTTCTTCTATTCTCCCTTAACAAAGGAAAAGAAAGATTCCAGACAAGCTGGAATGACACTGGAAGTACTCCTTGACAAAACCATAACTTTTAGTATACATTTGTATATATAAATTTCCCCCACTTTCACCCCGCCCTTCCTCCCCTTATTTAAGGGGAGGAGCGAGGAGGGGTTATTCAGGAAAGGGACATATGCATGGGGAAGATAAGAAACCATGAAAGAGTTAACCGATAAACAGAAATACATCCTTGATTTCCTTATAGAGCATACACAAAACCATGGATACCCTCCCACTGTCAGGGAAATAGGGAATCACTTCAGGTTTCTCTGGGCTGCTGCGAGAGCACATCTAAAGGCTATCGAAAGGAAGGGATTTATAAAATTAAACCCGGCCAAATCCAGAGGCATAGAGATTTCAGGTTTAAAGCTATCGGCTGGATTCATGCTTCCTGTTGCCGGGAAAATAAGGGCAGGCAGACCAATACTCGCAAGGGAGGATATCGATGCGCACATCCTGGTTGATAAATCCTTATTCCCTCATGAAGATACATTTTCTCTCAGAGTAACCGGAGACAGCATGATAGAGGCAGGGATATTAAATGGAGATTATGTGCTGGTTAAACCTCAGAGGACAATCGAAAACGGAGAAATCGGGGTTGTCCTTATCGATGATGAAGCAACGGTCAAGCGAGTCTACAAAGAGAAAAAGAAGATAATTCTCAGACCAGAAAATAAGGATATGCAACCGACAAAACACAACCCCGATGAGGTAACAGTCATCGGGAAAGTCGTGGGAGTTATACGGAAGATCTAACCCATATCATTAATGGAATTGGCATCAGCGGCTGAGGATAGAGCATTTGAGCGGATTCTTTTGCTGATATTCAAATACAGAATAGAAAATAAAGAGGCAAAAGCCTCGCAGGGAGGAACGACCGAGAATGAGCAAAAATGCTCTATCCTCAGTTCAATCAGAAATATTTATGAATGATAATTTGGACTAATGGATATTGGAGAAACCATAAGCGTTATAGCCTCATTCGGATTGCCGTATAAGATAAAACCCCTGAGATTCAGGTGGTCCGGCAAACTTTTTGAGGTCAGGGATATCACCTATTCATGGCAGACAAAAGAGGGGCTGAGCAAAATTTACCATTTCTCGATATCAGACGGAAACACATTATATGAACTGAGCTTCGATACATTTTCCCTTTTGTGGAGGCTTGAGAAGGCAGAGGTGTAGAAATAACTTCCTCTCCTTTCAAAGTGGGGATGGAAGCGCTTGATCTCGGCTATATGTGCTTATTGCCCTGAAATAAGTTGATAAATCTGTTAAAATAGCAAAAAATGAAAATGACTATTTGTCTTGCGAAGGAATCTGTTTATGCTCTTGATCGTCTCAACGATCAAGTCGCACTGTCCATAGTCTTCTGAAAATTTATGCCGGATACATCTTCAAAGCTGCCATCGTTAACAATTAAAAGCAAAAAAATTACTCTCCCTATTGTTCAGGGTGGAATGGGAATCGGCGTATCTTTATCCCCCCTTGCAAGCGCTGTTGCAAAAGAGGGAGGTGTTGGCATCATATCGAGCGCTGCTCTCGACAGGCTTGTTTCAAAACGCAAAGGCAAGAAGGTTAACAGCTATGAGGCTGCGTATGAAGAAGTCTCTCTGGCAAAAGCCTCAGGAGGCTTTGCCGGCATAAATATTATGGTAGCGCTCGGAAGGGATTACGAGGCTTCGGTAAGGGGCTCCCTGGATGCCGGAGCGGATTTCATTATCTCGGGAGCCGGATTACCATTAGGTCTGCCTGCAATTCAGCCGCCTAAAGATACAGCGTTGATACCTATCGTATCATCTGCAAGGGCAGTTGAAATTATATGTAAAAAATGGGAAAGGTTGGGCTACAGGCCAGACGCACTTGTCCTTGAAGGGCCGCTTGCAGGCGGGCACCTTGGCTTCAAGATGGACCAGATAGACCTTGAATCCAATAAACTCGAAAATCTCTTGCCCCCTGTTATGGACGCCGCAAATAAATATGGCGGCATTCCGGTTATTGTTGCCGGCGGGATTTATACACATGCCGACATCGTAAGATTCCTGGAAATGGGAGCAAGCGGGGTTCAGATGGGCACAAGGTTTCTTGCAACCGAGGAAAGCAGCGCATCGCAGGAATATAAGCAAGCCGTTATTAAAGTAAAAGAAGAAGACATAATTATTGCGCTTGACCCTGGTTCGCCCTGCGGTCTGCCTTTTCGGGTCATACGGCAGTCGCCGATGTATCAGTCTGCAATCCAAAAACTTAGAAAACCGAAGTGCAGCAAGGGCTATGTGCTTCTCAAAGACGCGGAGGGCAAATTTTCACGCTGTCCTGCCAAGGAGAGCAATGAACACCATTTCTGCATCTGCAATGGCCTTTTAAGTTCCGCCGGTTATAATCCGGACGAGGAAGAATCGCTTTTTACTGTAGGAACGAACGCATATAGAGTCAACAAGATACTGCCGGTTAAAGCCATCATGGACGAACTCGCAGGAAGGGTAGCTGAAAAGGTGTAATCGACGAAGAAAATGTGCATTTAACCCCAATAAATACAATTAACCACAGAGTGCTCAGAGGAATGTAATTATTAAGTAAGAGAATAAAACAGATTTCAGGCTTTTTCTCTGTGCACTTTTTCATGCAGAAAATGATAAGTAAGTTTTAAAATTATTATATTTGTTTCTGTGAACTCTGTGGTTTTTTAAATGCAGTTTTCGGTTTAATTTGCTTTGTATGAAATAGCACATGAATATTACGGAGAAAGATTCGTATGTAACTGATTCAAACCGGCCCCGTCCACTCTTATCCAGGATTTTTCTTAGCGCTAAGCATATGTTTTATCCACAATTTGTTTGGTATGTCTGCATACACAGCGGAAGAGCCGCCATAAGTTTTTACAGTGGCGCCAAATGGGTAAAGGGAAGTTTAGCAGTAATGAAGTCACTCGAGAATGTTGGAGTAAAGTTCGAAATTAATGGCATTAATAATATAAGCAGTTTTGACGGCCCTGCTGTTTTTATCGGCAATCATATGAGCGCGCTTGAGACTTTTGTTTTGCCTTGTATTATTCAGCCTTTGAAACCGGTTACTTTTGTTGTAAAAAAAAGTTTAATCGATACCCCTGTTTTTAAATATTTAATGCGATCGAGGAATCCGATCACGGTTGGCAGGACAAACCCGAGAGAGGACCTGAAGGCAGTGTTGGAAGAAGGTATAAAGAAGTTACAGGCGGGGATTTCAATAATCATTTTCCCTCAGAGCACTCGTTCCGTTGTCTTCAAGCCGGAAGAATTCAATACCCTCGGGGTGAAACTCGCATTAAGGGCCGGGGTTCCGGTTGTGCCTTTTGCACTGAAGACCGACGCGTGGGGCATAGGGAAGCGTCTGAAAGATTTCGGTCCGATAGATAGAAATAAAAAAGTCCATTTTACCTTTGGAGAACCCATGATGGTCAAAGGCCGCGGGACCTCAGAGCATGAAACAATAATAAGGTTCATTCAGGAGAAACTTCAAGCGTGGGATAAAGAAGAATCTCACCACAGAGAACACAGAGAATCATAATTAGTGTCTGTGTATAAACTGTTAAACACCCTCACCCTTGCCCTCTCCCCTCAAGAGAGAGGGTAGTAAAATCGCCCCTCCCTTGAGGGGAGGGGTTGGGGAGGGTGTTAAAATCTCGACTTTATACACAGACTCTAATTAAAAGTCTTTTAAAAGTTTAAAGTGCCTCTGTGATCTCTGTGGTTAAGTTTTGAAAATACGACAGTCAGATGAGGGGATGGTAAATGTCAAAAATTATCCTCTGTATAGACATGGATGCGTTTTTTGCCTCGGTAGAGCAACAGAGCAACCCTAAGCTCAGAGGGAAACCAGTCGCTGTCATCGGGTCAGGGAAAAGAACGGTCATTACTACCCGTTCATACGAGGCAAGGAAATATGGCGTAAAAACAGGGATGAATGTCCATGAGACAAAGAAACTCTGTCCGCATATCATCTTTGTTGTAGGAAACAACGAAAAGTACACCCATACCTGCAGGGAAATGCAAAAAATCTATCTGCAGTTCACTCCTGATGTAGAAGTGTATTCCATCGATGAAGCGTTTCTTGATATAACCACGACTCATCATTTATTCGGGGGACCGGAAGCTATCGGTCATTCCATCAAGGCACAGATAAAAACACAATTCGGCATCACCTGCACTGTTGGAATTGCGCCGAATATCCTCATGGCCAAACTTGCCAGCGATATTGCAAAGCCGGATGGACTCAGGTGGATCAAGCCTGAAGATATCGAATCCCTGCTTAAGCATCTCCCGTTAAAAGAACTTTGGGGAATCGGTTCAGGGCTTACTGAAAAACTTGAGGCGCTGGGCATAAGGACATGCGGACAACTGGGAAGGGCGCCGGCAAGCCTCCTGAGAAACAAATTCGGCGTCATCGGCGAACACCTCAAGGCAATGGGAAAGGGACTCTGCAACAGGCCGCTTTATGTCCGGGAGGAAGACCCGAAATCTATCGGCCACAGCATGACCTTCCCAAAAGACCTGTCTCAGCGAAGAGACATAGAGGCAGAGATTTTAAAGTTAAGTGAGATGATAGGGAGAAGGGCACGGAGATACGGTTTTATCGGGAGGAAGGTATCTCTTACAGTCAGGTACCCGGACTTCGAGACCTTTTCAAAGCAGACAACCCTGCCGGATTACACCAACCATACCCATGAGATTTATAAAAATGCCATATCTATCCTGGAGAGTATCAGATTAAAAAACAGCGTGAGGCTGCTCGGTGTGTCTCTGTCAAACCTCATCAAAGACTGCAATCAGATGCTGCTGTTTGAAGAAAAGAGGAGAGAGAAGGCGCTCCTTCAGGCAGTGGATGCGGTAAATGATAAATACGGTGATTTCAAACTCATCTGGGCATCGTATCTTAAACAGACGGAACCTCCGCGCGTAATCTCCCCGGCATGGAAACCTTCAGGTATACGGAACATTAATGTGAGAAAATAAGATGGAATTAAGGGCATACCACTTTTATAAGCAAAGGGACAAACCTATCGCAATTTGACCCATACTGGCGTAAAAAGATCTGCGGCTTCAGAAGAATCCCGACACAGTCATAATCAATATTTTACCCCGTGTTACAGAATGGCTTCAGTTGATAACAGATAGGAAGCAATAGTCCTGTGAAATTTGTACGCCCGTTTGCACGAATAAGCAATCCGTTTTATTTGACTTCCTGCCCATAATTTGCTAAAAGATTAGACATGGACTTTGTACTTAATGTTTTAAAAAAATACCCTGCTGAAATCATTCTTTTTGTATTGGTTTTGTTTCTTTTCTTATTTTTTCGACCTAAGAAGAGGAAAAGGAAGTGAAAACCCTGCTCACCTTTTTTGTTCTAACATAGCGAAATCTGTTCCAATGGTTTATACGTTAGGTTGTCATTCCCGCTTGTCGGGAATCCTTCTGTAAGCGAAGAAAGATTCTGGACAAGCCAGAATGACAGAACTAAGGAACTTAAACAACTTTCAAGATCTTTGGAGATTAATTGCATAGAGACCAAAATTCAACTCATATCCCCAGCTTCACAAACACGTTTTCCTTAAGAAATTTCAGCGCCCTTTCCACCTCTTCCCTCATCTGTTCTTTCCTGATGCCTGTTTCAGAATAATTATCATCCATCATTTTTCTGTTTATAAATCCTTCATGCGAATATTTATTCAGGAAATCTTCGGGGATTTCATCAGGGATTTCAACATCGTTCATGATAGCCCAGGCGAGTGTCCAGGCTTTTGCCAAATTTACAAAATCATAGCCGCCACCGCCTAATGCCACCCACTTCGGAGAAATATCCTTTATCTTCTTCACAACTTCACAGAACCCGTTATTCGTATAATTGAGGTGGGCAAGCGGGTCAGAAGAAAAGGAATCCACGCCAAGCTGTGCAACAACAATATCCGGTCTGAATTTATTTATAAGAGGCGGGACAATCTCATTGAATGCATGAATAAAAAGCTCATCGTCAGAATAAGGAGGCATGGGGATGTTGACCGAGTATCCTTCGCCTTTGTCCCTGCCTGTTTCATTTTCAAATCCTGTGCCCGGAAAAAGCACTTCTCCTGTTTCATGTATGGATATCGTCAAAACCTTATCTGTATTATAGAATGCCGTCTGAACGCCGTCCCCGTGATGGGCGTCTATATCAATATAGGCGACTCTCCTGCCTTTCTTTAAAAGCGACAGTATTGCTATGACAATATCGTTCACATAGCAGAACCCTGCTGCCCTCATAGACATCGCATGATGAAGTCCGCCTGATATATTAAAAGCAATATCAACTTCGCCAAGGTCTACCAGGGATGCTGCCTGCAACGACGCTCCTGCCACCAGCCTGGACCAGTCAAATACGCCTTTAAAGACAGGATTGTCCTCTGAGCCGAGTCCGAAAAAACAGGCATGAGGCAGTTCAACCCCTGCGTTCACAGCCCTGAGCGCCTCAATATACTCTTTATTATGGAACAACAGCAACTCTTCATCTTCTGCCTTTCCGGCCTCGACATAGCGGACATTAGGCAGGGAGAGAAGTCCATGGGCTTTGATAAGTTCATACGCAAGGTTTAATCTGGATGTCTTGAGTGGATGGGCTGGTCCGTAATCGAATTTCAAAAACTCATCTGTATATATAAACGCTGTTTTTGTCATCCATCATTTCTTTGCTTTTTTGAACCTGTCGAGGGAGATTACTTTCTCTTCGAGTTGCTTCTCTTCTTCAGTCACTGCAGGCTCTTTGGATTCCCCCGGTTGTTCTACGTTATCCAACATGTCCCACCTGTCAAATCTCACTTTTGCGCCCGGAGAAAATACTGACACAATATCATCACAGTAAAGGAAACACTTTTCAGGCCTGTTGCCGACGCCGAAACCCAATGTGGTTATTATACTGCCATCCCCGTCCCATTCAAGGTTCCTGTAGTTTTTCTGGTTAAATACCAGGACAAGTCCTTTATTTTTCTCTTCTTCTGTAAATCCTCTGTCGCCTATTGCGGAATTCGGGGAATATTTTATGACAATATAAACCTGGCCATAATCATTTATCAGGTCATAAAATAAATTCTGAAGGTACTTAATCTGTGTTCTCATTGTTTCTTATATCATATCCTATAAATTGTGAAAAAAACATAAGAGATTATCCATTTAACCCGGATTATTCATAAAATCAGCCATAACAGCTGAGGACAGAGAATTTGAGCGGATTTTTTTGCAGATAGTCAAATATAGCATCTGAAAATAGAGAGGCAAAAACCTCGCAGGGAGGAACGACCGAGAATGTCCGCCTCAGGCGGATTCGCCGAGGAGAAAGCGCAAATACTCTGTCCTCAGTTCGCTCAGAAAAATTTATGAATAGTATTGGCTAAGCACATGAACCCTTCTCCCGCTACTATTAGGGGGGGGGAGGGGCTTCCGGGGGGGGAAGCCCCTCGTGGGAGGGAAACTTAAAGCTCCTTTTGGGGCTGTTGCGGCGTTTTTCTCATAAATGCCGGCACGTCTATCTGGTCTTCATAAGACATGATGTCCGTTGCTACAACCTCTGTGCCGTAATCCGACCTCAGACTTTTTGAGAGAACTCTCTCCGAACCCTTAAGGCTGACAGGTTGTTTGAGAGGAGACCATTTCTTAATCTGGGGCAGGTCCACCTTTTCTTTCTGGTCGTTAAAGCCTGTAGCTATGACAGTAACCCTTATCTCGTCACCGATATCAGGATCTATGACTGCGCCGAATATAAGGTGCACATCTTCGTGAGCAGAGTCGTATACATAGGAAACAGCATCCTGAACATCATTGTGCGCAAGTTCCATACCGCCTGTTATATTAACGAGGATACCTTTTGCGCCTTCAATTGATGATTCTTCAAGCAAGGGGTTCAGTATGGCTTTTTTAGCCGCATCAATCGCTCCTGTTTCTCCTCTGCCTGTCCCGGCGCCCATAACGCCTCTGCCTTTATCCTGTATGATTGTCTTGACGTCTGCAAAATCAACATTAATTAGCCCTGGAATCAGAATAATATCAGATATGCCCTGAACCGCCTGCTTCAGGACATCATTTGCTACAGCAAAAGATTTCAGGAGAGGCGTTCCCCTCTCAACAACAAGGCCTATTTTGTCATTTGGAATTACAATAAGGGTATCCACATTCTTCCTCAGTTCCTTTATCCCTTCTTCTGCATTTGAATACCTCACTTTTCCTTCATAAAAAAATGGCTTGGTAATAACAGCCACTGTAATGGCGCCGAGTTCTTTTGCAATGCCCGCAATTACCGGGCCGGCGCCTGTGCCTGTGCCGCCTCCCATGCCGGCAGTTATAAAAACCATGTCGGATCCTTCAAGATATTCAGCGATAACGGCGCTATCCTCCAGGGCTGCATCTCTTCCTATCTCAGGGTTTGAACCTGCTCCAAGCCCTCTCGTCAGATTGGCGCCGATCTGAACCTTAACAGGTGCGAGGGATGTTTCAAGCGCCTGCATATCAGTATTGATTGCCACGAATTCGACTCCATGGAGGTTCGATGCAATCATGTTGTTGATTGCATTCCCTCCGGCTCCTCCGACACCTACAACCG
This sequence comes from Nitrospira sp., assembly GCA_016873615.1. Taxonomy (GTDB): domain Bacteria; phylum Nitrospirota; class Thermodesulfovibrionia; order Thermodesulfovibrionales; family SM23-35; genus VGWX01. The sequence goes on from VGWX01000001.1 coordinate 26,625, forward strand.
TTATCCTTGCCTTCTGTCCTCTTTCTTCTTCGATCTCGAATTTCATCATATACATTCCTCCTTTTCTTTATTTATATCTGAAAATCCCTTTAACCCAATCCTTCATCTTTCCGAATATCCCTGTAAACGTATCATGGTAAAAGACCATGTTCGATTCTGTATTAAACCCAAAAAACACAAGGCCTGCTCCTGTTGCATACATTGGATTGCTTGTGATCTCTCTGCAGCCCTTTATCTCTTTCGGGAAACCTATTCTCACAGGCAGTCCGAGCACAGCCTCTGCCATCCTGTCAATGCCTTCGAGCATCGAACCGCCTCCTGTCAAAACAACCCCTGTTGAGGCTATTTCATAGCCTGAGCAGGAAGTCAGTTCATTCTTTATCATATCCATTAATTCTTCACTCCTCGGCTGGATAATTTCAGCGAGATGCCTGCGTAATATCTTCCTGGCTTGGCCTGCCTGAACTATATCTATTTCTTCATTCTCATCAACCATGCTTATGGTTGTGGAACCAAAACTCTTTTTAATCCTTTCCGCCTCGGTTATAGTAAGCCTCAGTCCTACTGCGATATCATTGGTAAAATGATTTCCCCCAACAGCAATCACTGACGAATGTCTCAGCCATCCGTCCTTATAGAGGATAATATCAGTCGTACCCCCGCCGATATCAATAATTGCAACTCCGAGTTCCTTCTCATCGTCTGCGAGAATCGCCTCTGCTGATGCGAGGGGTTCAAATACAATGTCAATAACCTCAACCCCTGCCTTCTCACAGCATTTAAGGAGGTTCTGCACTGAGGTAACAGCGCCTGTCAGTATATAAACCTTTGCCTCGAGCCTCACTCCAAGCATCCCGATCGGATCTCTGATGCCGTTCTGACCATCGAGGGTATAACCTGTCGGAATAACATGAAGCACCTCTCTGTCGAGCGGCACATAGACAGCCTTTGCAGAATCTATCACGCGCTCCACATCTATATAATTTACCTCTTTCCCTCTCACACCAACTGCGCCATAACTATTGAACCCTTTAATATGGCCGCCGGAAATGCCGACGTATACTGAATTGATTTCAACGCCTGTGGACAACTCTGCAGTCTTCACAGCATTCTTTATTGACTCAACTGTCGCCTCGATGTTTACGACTACACCCTTCCTAAGCCCTGTTGAAGAGGATGTGCTGACTGCGCGGAATTCCAGAGCCCCGTCGATGCTTTCGCCCACGACAGCGCACATCTTTGTAGTTCCTACATCAAGACCTACAATAATATTCCCCTGATGAGCACGCCTGCTCATTATCGAGCCGCCTTGTCCGTTACCGGTTTCACGATCGCCCTGTTTTCAAACCTCAGATCTATGGAATCTACAGGGATCTCCATATTCTTGATATCTTCTTCCAGCCGAATAAACCTGTCGATTTTTTCTTCATACCCTCCAGTCCCTATTTTTACTGTTATCCCGTCTACGGTTATGCTGAGTTCATGTGGTTTATTTGCAATTATTTCGATATGATCCCTTTCAGAAGAAAACCGTTTTGCATTCATAACCTTAATAAAATTCAGCGCCTCAGAAAATCCCTTCTTTTCTTTAAATGGATCACCTGCTATTACAGGGAGGAAAGGCACTGAATCACCCTTCAGCTCCTCAAGGAGCTTGCCGTTTTCATCTATGAGAAAAAGATGTTCATTCATATTGAGGAGTGCAAATGGCTCTGTTTCCTTTATTGTCATGGACAACGTATCAGGGAATTCCTTCCTGACGCTGACAGATTTGATCCATGGAGATTTGAGCAAGCGTTGTGAAACCTCTTTGTTCGAAACCATAAAAAGGCTTTCATTCAGATGAACTCCGGCAAATGCTTTTAGTTCATCGTCTGTAAGATGCCTGTTTCCTATAAAGGCGAGATGCTTAACGGGGAATACTGATATCGCAGGGTGTGTGTGAACATAAAAATATACACCTGTTGCGGTTATAAAGATGGACATCAGAACAGCAATCTTCCTGACTATACTGAATATTCTTAATCCCCTGCCGGTTCCCTTAAATTTATTTGCCTTCATCAAAAATACCTTTGAGCATCTCTTCAATGAGGCCCGGAAAATCAAACCCTGCAAGCCCTGCTATTTTGGGCAATAAACTGGTTTCTGTCATGCCCGGAATAGTATTCACCTCAAGCACGTAAGGCTCTCCTTCTGCATTAAGCCTGAGGTCAACTCTTGTAGCGCCCCTGCACCCGAGTGCTATATGGGCAGAAAGAGCTGTCATCTTAGACCTTTCATAAGTCTCCGGAGCAATTTCCGGAGGGAGGATATACTCTGTAAGTCCTGCAGTATATTTCGCTTCATAATTATAAAATTCCAGGGATGGCCTTACCTCAACTCCACCCAGCACTTTGCCGTTTAATATCCCTATATGTATCTCCTGTCCTTGTATATACTTTTCAACAATTACCCGTGATCCGTATGAAAAGGCTGTTTCCAGTGCCTTCTCGAAATTGCCTTTGTCCCTTGCAATGCTCACCCCCACACTTGATCCTTCTGTTGCCGGTTTTATGACCCAGGGCAATGTAAATTCAATGCTCTTTGCTCTATGCTCCCTGGTAAAAACTACAAATGGCGGCACGGGAATTCCATGATAGAGGAAAACCTTCTTGGATGTCTCTTTATCCATTGCAAGGGCAGATGCGAGCACTCCGGAACCTGTATAAGGGATACCCAGAACTTCAAGCATCCCCTGGATAGAGCCGTCTTCCCCATATCCTCCGTGAAGGGCAAGAAATGCCGCCTCTATTTTTCCTTTATCCAGCACATCGCAGATGTCAGAACCGACATCTATGGAAACAGCGTTATAGCCTAAACTCTTCAGGGCATTATAAATTGCAGATCCGCTCCTGAGAGATACCTCTCTCTCAGCTGATATACCGCCCATTAAGACACCTATTCTCTTATCAGTTAACATTGCTTCTCCCGACTATCTTTATCTCAGGCTCAAGCAAAATGCCGGATTTTGTTTTGACCCTATCGGCAACTTCTTCCATAAGCCTTATGAAATCGGATGCACTTGCCCTGCCTTTATTAATGAAGAAGTTTGCATGCAGATTACTTACTTCAACATCACCAATCCTCATCCCCTTGCATCCGGATTCGTCTATGAGCTTTCCCGCAGACACACCAGACGGATTTTTGAAAACGCATCCGGCTGATGGCTCCCAGATAGGCTGCTTCTCTTTCTTTATATTCAAAAAATCCTCGATCCTTGATGAAACCTCCTCTGTGCTGCCTGCAGTGAGTTTTATCTCTGCACTCAATATGAATTCACCCGGCAGTATTCCCGAACTTCTGTATCTAAAGGCAATTTGATCTGCCTTTATCTTTTTGATTTTACCTTCCGTATCCATGATCTCAACTGAAACAAGCACATCCTTTATCTCACAGCCGAAAGCCCCGGCATTACCGAAGATTGCACCGCCGACAGTTCCCGGTATCCCTGCAAATCCTTCTATGCCTGAATAACCGTTTTCTTTTGTATAATGCACAAGTCTCTGTAGCAGGGCGCCTGCTTCAACCGTCACATACACATATGAATCATCTCTGCTCACTACCCCGATCCTTCTGAAAGACTTCGAAGATATCACAACGCCCTCTATACCTCTGTCCCTTACCAGTATATTTGTCCCTCCACCCAAAGGGAGAACAGGGATTTTATTTCTTTTTAAGGCAGCATGCATGTTTATGAGCGAAAAAACGTCTTGAGGCATAGCTAAAACATCAGCAGGCCCGCCGATTTTCAGTGAAGTATGGTTTTTCATTGGCTCCATAAATTTCACTTCGCCTTTAAAGACTCCTTCTGAAAAGATATCCTTTAATTTCTGTTTTTTAACTTTCAACTTTTAACTTTCAACTTTTAACTTTCTTAGTATCTCTTCTCCCATTTTCCATACATTGCCTGCTCCGAGAGTGAGGAGAATATCACCTTCCTTTATATTTCTGATAATATGAGCGACAGCATCCTCCTGGTCTTTCTTATAAAAAATATTTTTATAGCCGGCATTCCTGATCATCTCAATCAGTTTTTCTGAATTCACGCCCTCGATAGGTGGTTCTCCGGCCGGATAGATATCAAGGACTACAAGCATATCTGCATCATAAAATGAGACTGAAAAATCATCAATGAGGTCTCTGGTTCGTGTATACCGGTGAGGCTGGAAAAGAACAATTAATCTGTCCGTTTTTTTATTGCTGATCTGCAGCCCTTCCCTTATCGCCTTCAGCGTTGCCTTTATCTCAGAAGGGTGATGTCCGTAATCATCAAATATCTTTATGCCGCCTGCCTCGCCCTTAAATTCCAATCTTCTCTGTATGCCGCTGAAACCTTTCAAGGCATCTTTAATGACCGGCACGTCTATTTTCAGAACTAATGACACACCGATAGCAGCCAGACTGTTGAGAACATTATGTGTCCCTGGTGCAGGGAGATTGAAAACACCCAAATTCCTGCCACGATAAACTGCTTCAAAGCTTACCGACATAAAACCCTTTTGAATATTTTCCGCATAAAGCTGTGAATCACGAGCAAGCCCATAGGTGACATACCTCCGGTGAACAGACGGTAAAAGTTCACGCAGGTATTCGTTTTCATTGCAGACTATTGATGTTCCGTAAAAGGGGACTTTGTTCATAAAAGAAAGAAACGCCTCTTTCAATGAATCCATTGTTCTGAAGAACTCCATATGCTCCCTGTCAATGTTTGTGACAACAGCAATCGTAGGAGAGAGCCTGAGAAATGAACCGTCACTTTCATCAGCCTCTGCAACAAGGAAATCACCCTGGCCCAGCCTTGCATTGCTGCCCGTTGCCTTGAGTCTTCCGCCTATGACAACAGTTGGATCGAGTCCCCCATGTGCAAAAATGGTTGATATTAAAGATGTCGTTGTTGTCTTGCCGTGTGCCCCTGCTACAAGAACCCCGTATTTCAGCCTTGCAAGCTCTGCAAGCATCTCTGCACGCGGTATCACAGGGACAGACCTCCCTCTTGCCTCTATAACTTCAGGATTATCACCTGAAACAGCTGAGGATACTACCAATACATGGGCATCATCTATATTTTCTGCCTTATGGCCTATATATACTGTAATTCCCATCTCTCCCAGTCTTTTGGTCGTCTCTGAAGCCTTCAGATCAGACCCTGTCACCTCATACCCAAGGTTGAACAGAACCTCTGCAATGCCTGACATTCCTATGCCGCCTATACCAACAAAATGTATCCCCCTGTATCTCTCAAACACTCTTCAGCTCTCCATTTTTTAACGCTGACTGCTTCATAAGGCTCATTGCGATATCAACTATTTTTGCGCATGCCTCAGGTCTTCCAACAGCCCTGCTGTTTCTCTGCATATCTGTCCTCATCGTCTCATTCATATAGAGTTCTCTTATGTTCTCTGCAAGAGCTTCTCCTTTCAGTTCCCGGTCGAGCATCATCTTTGCTGCGCCCATTTCAAGGAGTTTTTTTGCATTAAGTTCCTGATGGTTTCCGGCTGCATATGGATAAGGAATCAGTATGGCCGGTTTCCCAAGGGCGGTTAATTCTGCAAGTGTTGTTGCCCCGGCTCTTGAGATGACTATATCTGCAACAGCATATGCTTCCCCCATCTGATATATAAAGGGAGTGATTGTTCCTTTAAACCCGGTCTTCCTGTATGCATCCCTGATGGTTTCATAATCGTTCAGCCCTGTCTGGTGCAGAAACTGTATCTTGTCCCTGAGGTCAGGCATATAATTAAGGGCATCCACCATCGCCATATTTATGCTCCTTGCACCTGAACTGCCGCCAAAAGCAAATACAGTAAACAAGCTTTTTTCGAGAGAGAAAAGCTTGTAGGCTGACTCCACACTTCCCTTCAGCACCTGCATCCTGACGGGGTTTCCTGTCAGGAAGGTCTTTGAATTCTGGAAAAATGATATGCTTTCCTGATATGTTATGCATACGGTATTGATAAACCTTCCGAGGATCCTGTTGGTAAGTCCGGGCATTGAATTCTGCTCAAGTATCATGGCAGGCATTGACATAAGAAATGCAACAAGCATGATCGCGCCTGATGCATATCCGCCGACGCCTATAACAATATCAGGGTTGACAGTCCTGATAATCCTGTAAGAATCAACGATCGAAAATAATGCTTTAACCATTGCCTTTATTTTCTTAAAAACCGATTTGCCCACTAAACCTTCCGCCCTTAGAAATCTTATCGGATATCCTTCTCTTGGGACCACCCTTGCTTCTATCCCGAATTCTGTGCCGACGAATATCACCTCTGTCTGAGCATCCCTGTTCCTGAACTCTTCAGCCACTGCCAGTCCTGGAAAGAGATGTCCTCCTGTGCCTCCTCCTGCAATTATTACCCTCATCTCAACAGATGGGACGGAGAACGGTAATCGCGGTGAGACTGATATTGTGCCGCGCCTTCGATTCTCCATTTCCCTGTTCCTATTTTTCTTCTGGCCATTTTTCTTGTTATCATCTCTCTGTTATTGTATGAACCTGAGACATCCTCACCTTTTGATATGTTCAGGAGCATCCCGATAGCAACCATATTCACAAGCAGAGAAGAACCACCGTAACTGATGAACGGCAGGGGCAGTCCTTTTGTAGGCACCAGTCCTGTAGCAACAGCGAAATTTATAAGCGCCTGAAGCGCGATCATCAGCGAAAGACCTGTCGCAAGGTAATAAACAAACCTGTCCTTTGCCCTGTTCGCAATGGATATCCCCTTAATGAATACAACGAGGAAAAGCCCTATCACAATTATTACGCCGATAAAACCAAACTCTTCACCGATAATAGAAAAGATAAAGTCTGTATGCGACTCCGGCAGATATGACAGTTTCTGTTTTGAACTTCCAAGACCTATTCCTGTCAAACCTCCGCTTCCAAGCGCTATAAAAGACTGTGCGAGCTGAAACCCGCAGCCCTGCGGTTCTTTCCATGGATCAAGAAAACAGGTTATCCTCTTTAAACGATAAGGCTCCATTGCAAGTTTGATGATTATTGGTATGGCAAATACTGAAAGAGAGGCAATATATCTGAGTTTTATGCCTGAAAGAAAGAGCATCGCAAACGTGAGGAATGCAAGGCTCATCACAGCTCCGAAATCCGGCTGTTTCATTATGGCTGCCTGAAAAACACCCATAATGAGGACAGGTATTATGAAAGATTTTATGCTGTCCGTCCTGTATTCAGGCATCGACATATAACGCGCAAGGAATATGACCATGGAAAGTTTTACAAGCTCTGAGGGCTGGAAAGTTGAAGGCCATAGCCTTATCCATCTGCTTGCGCCCCCGGCAGTAACTCCGATGCCCGGCAGATAGACAAGTATCAGCAGAATGAATGAAACAATCAGGAGGGGCAGGGCTATCTTCTTTAAATACGACGGCTTTAATTTGTAATATGCGAAGAACAGAAAAATAAACCCTATGACAATGGTAAATAAATGTCTCTTGAAATAATAGAACTCCGTAATATTTTTCTTTGCAAGCACCGGCGTAATAACCGATGTTGAGCTGTAGATCATCAGCGCCCCGAAGCCTACCAGCAAAGCTGTAACAAGGAGCAGACACTTGTCATATCTCCCCATTATTGCATCTCCATAATAATCTTTTTAAACTGCCTCCCTCTGTCTTCAAAATCCCTGAACATGTCGAAACTGGCACATGCAGGAGAGAGGAGAACAACATCCCCCTCTGCCGATAATTTCCTCGATACAGCTACTGCTTCTTTTAAGTCTTTTGCCTGAACAGTCTCTGTTAAATCTCCAACGGCCTTGCCTATTTTTTCACTGGCTTCACCCATCAATACAATGGCCTTTACCCTCTCACTGACCAACTGTCTCATTAGAGAAAAATCTCCTGCCTTATCCCTGCCTCCTGCTATTAAAATAATCGGGCCTGAAAAACTTTCAAGTGACTTCATGACTGCGCCGACATTCGTGCCCTTTGAATCATTAAAATATGAAACGCCATGCAGCTCCCTGACAAATTCAAGTCTGTGTTCAAGACCATGGAATTCTTTCAGGGAATCTATGACTGCCTCCATCGGACAGCCTGCAAGGAGAGCCATGGCTGAAGCAGCCATGGCATTCTCCAGGTTATGGACGCCTTTTATCTTTATCTCATCAGCCTTAATAAGCGCAGGGTGCCGGGTGTCGGGTGTCGGGTCCTGAAAACTGCAATAAACCACTTCATTTTTGAGATAAATGCCGTTGACTTCTTCTTTCCTGCTGAAAAAAAAGATTTTTGGTTTTACACTTTTCACTTTTAACTTTTCACTTTTAACTTTCATCGTTTCCGGGTCATCATGATTCAAAACAAGAAAATCACCTGTCCCCTGGTTTTCGCATATCTTTGCTTTGGCATTGCGGTATTCTTCTAAAGAATGATATCTGTCAAGGTGGTCGGGTGTGATGTTGACTATGGCAGCTCCTTTAGGCCTGAAGTCTTTTATTGATTCGAGCTGGAAACTTGATGCCTCGGCAACGATATAATCAACGTTTTGCTCTTTGCTCTTTGCTCTTTGCTTATAAATCTCTTCTGTCAGTGCGTTGCCTATATTCCCTCCGAGGATTGTTTTATACCCGCCTTTTTTCATCATGAAATCAAGTAATGCTGTTGTTGTTGATTTGCCGTTTGTTCCGGTCACAGCAAGAAATTCTATCTGTTTTCTGTATTCTGTTTTCTGACTTCTGATTACCTGATACGCCAGTTCAAGCTCACCAATGATCGGCACACCTCTTTTTGCCGCCATCGCTATAGGCGGTATATCAAGAGGAACCCCCGGACTAATAATGAGGACATCCGCTTTTGTAAAAATATCTTTGGGATGCGATCCAAGCGCAAGCCTGACCGAAGGCTTAAGCCCTGGAATAAAATCCTTCAGCTGGTCTTCTGTCTTGATATCCGTAACTGTCACTATTGCCCCTAGTTCTGAAAGGAGATTTGCAGCGCCTGTGCCGCTTCTCGCAAGGCCGACAACTGTCACATGCTTATCCTTTATGTTTCTCAATCACGCCCTTCTTTGCAATACGGCAACTCTTCTTGTTGCCTTTTTTGTTCTTGGCAAAGACTTTTGTCTGGCCTTCTTTCTTTGCTGCCAACGCTGTCTTTTTCTGTTTCCCTGTCTTCTTTGCCATAAATTTTTCATCCGGTTTTGATTTTGATCTCTTGTTTTTTGCCTTTACCTTGTTTTTGCCTTTATATGATGCTTTTTTGATAGCAGGGTAATCGTAATCTGTCTTTGCAAGATAGATAACCGGCTTTTCTTTATTCCCTATTACTTCAAACCCCCTGCTGATAAGTGTTTCCGTCTCTTTCCAGAGATCCCTCCTGCTCGGGCTGCCGAGAAGCGCAACAACAACAGTATCGTTGTCTCGTTCCGCAGCGCATACAAAACAGTGCCTTGCCTTTCGTGTATAACCTGTCTTGCCCCCGACAAGGTCTTCCTCTGACCATAACAGCCTGTTTGTGTTTTTCAGGAATATTGCTTTCCCGTTTTCTGTAGAAATTTCTGCGACACGGGTTCCTATAATCTCTTTCAGTTTTGAGTATTTCAAGGCATAACTCATTATCTTTGACAGATCAGAGGCTGTTGTATATTGCTCAGGACCGGGAAGGCCGCTCGCATTGACAAAACGCGTATTGTCTGCTCCTATCGCCAGCGCCTTCCTGTTCATAAGTTCCACAAACCCTGCTTCAGATACTGCAACAGCCTCTGCAAGCGCAACAGCAGCGTCATTGGCTGAACCGAGCAGCGCAGCATAGAGGAGTTTTTCGACTGTTACTTCATCACCTGCTTTGAACCCTGCCTTGTGAGGAGATACATAGGCGGCGTTCCTGCTTATCTTTACAATATCATTGAGATGTGCATTTTCTACGGCTATAAGTGCGGTCATCAATTTTGTTGTGCTTGCCGGCTGGCATCTGAGGTCAGGGTTCTTTGCATAAAGGATCTTCCCTGTCGATGCATTCATTACAACAGCAGCCCGTGAACGAACTTCATCAGCAAACGCAGCAGTAGACAGCAAACAGCAAACAGTACACAGGAGAACAAATAAAAATCTTCCATGCCTTACCTGTCTACTGACTACTATATTCAACATACAGTGTTTCATCGTCACCTCACTTTTAAAGTTGCCAGGCTAAGCAAAGCAAGCATTATTCCAATTATCCAGAACCGTATAATAACCTTTGGCTCAGGCCATCCCTTTAATTCAAAATGGTGATGAATCGGCGCCATCTTGAACACTCTTTTGCCGGTAAGCTGAAAGGAGGCTACCTGCAAAATTACAGACATGGTTTCAATAACAAAGATACCGCCGACAATCGCAAGCACTATTTCATGTTTTGTTATAACAGCAAGGGTGCCGAGCGCGCCGCCAAGCCCTAAGGAACCCACATCACCCATAAAAACTTCTGCAGGGTAAGAGTTATACCATAAGAATCCGAGCGATGCTCCAAACATTGCTCCGCAGAAAACAGTCAGTTCACCGGTGCCGGGGAGATACAGAACCTGGAGGTACTGGGCCAATCCCTTATGCCCGGAAATATAAACGAGTACTGCATTGGCCAGAACTGCAACAGCAACAAGGCCTACAGCAAGCCCGTCTATCCCGTCTGTAAGATTGACCGCGTTTGATGAACCGACAATCACTATCATTGAGAATGGTATGTACATCCAGCCGAGATCGAAGAACCATTTCTTAAAGAACGGGACGCTCAAAACATCCGTATACGGATCCTTTGGATTCATATAAAGAAAGAGTCCTATCATAAGAGCAAGCGCTATCTGCAGCCCGAATTTCTGATAAGCCCTGAGACCCCTGTGACTCTTCCGTGCGATCTTCAAATAGTCATCAACAAACCCTATGCCTCCAAAACCGAGAAGCGCAACTATCATGGTCCAGATATATATGTTTTTCAGATCTCCCCACATAAGAATCGATATAAGTATGCAGATAATGATTAGAAGCCCGCCCATGGTAGGGGTGCCTGCCTTGCCCATATGGGCCTGGGGACCATCGTCCCTTATCTGCTGGGTCAGGCTTAATTTCCTGAGTCTCTTTATCATCCACGGCCCCAGTATCAGAGAGAACAACATTGCTGTAAGCACAGCGAGGGCGGTCCTGAATGTTATATACCTGAAAACATTCATGGGCGTGAACCATTCATACAGGCTGTATAGCAGGCTGTATAGCATTATCCCTCTCTACTGGCCATCGGCCAGAACCCTTTCCATATTCATGCTTCTTGAACCTTTTATCAGAACCGTATCTCCCTTCTTCCACAGACCTCTGAGAAGCTTGCCTGCTTCTGCAGCAGTCTCTAATGTATACACTTCCCCATGGAACTCGGACGCAGCAATGCTCATGCGCGGTCCGACTGCAATAAATATATCTACCCCGAGTTCTGAGATGAGCTTTCCGATTTTTCTATGTGCTTCCTCCTCATAGGACCCAAGCTCCAGCATGTCTCCCAGAACAGCAATTATCCTCTCTTTTCTGATCCTCGCAAGCTCTTTTAAAGCCTCTGCCGCAGATGCGGGATTCGCATTATAGACGTCACTGATAATCCTGATGCCCTCCAATTCCTGAAACTCAAGCCTCATCGGCACACCGGTAAAAGAATCTATCGCATCCCTGATATTCATTGCGTCAATATGAAAGATTGAGCCGACCGCGGCAGCTGCGAGCAGATTGTATATGTTAAAAATGCCTGATATCTTTGGATTGACCTCCAAAGAAGTATGCTCACTGATATGCAGAGAAAAACTTGAGCCTTTTTCATGGAGCCTGATATCAGAAGCGCGAACATCGGCAGGATTTTTTATACCGTATCTGATAATCTTTCCTTTATAGTTTGACAATTGAATTCCTTCCATCATGAAAAGGTCGTCGGCATTCACAATAGCTGTGCCGACAGTATCAAGCATCTCAAGCTTTGTATTCCTTACTGTTCCGATATCCCCAAATCCCTCAAGATGTGCAGGACTGATATTTGTCAAGACCCCATATTCAGGGACCGCTATATCACATAATGTCTTAATTTCACCTGGAGCGCTCGCACCCATCTCAAGTACGATCACCTCGTCGTCCGCCTGTATTCCCGTAAGGCTCAGGGGGAGACCGATATGGTTATTCAGGTTGCCGGTGTTTTTCATCACTTTATATTGGGTAGCAAGAATAGATGATATGAGTTCCTTTGTTGTTGTCTTGCCATTGGAACCTGTAACGGCAACAATGGGCATACCCATCGTCAGGCGAATATAATGGGCAATATCCTGGAGCGCTTTTAACGTATCCCCTACATATATTATTGTCTTATCATCAACAGGCCCGATTGCCTGATGACTTACTATGGCGCCGCTTCCTTTTTCCAATGCATCCTGAAGAAAAACATGTCCGTCAAATCTGCTGCCCTTAAGCGCTACAAATAACTCGCCTTTCAGTATCTTTCTCGAATCTATGGATATTCCTGTAAAGGAATCCTGGTTGCGGCAGATCATCTTTCCCTTTGTTGCTGTCAGGATATCTTCAATTGATAAAATTGCCATAGCCCCTCTTTCAGTACATTCCGGACAAATCATTCTGCATGTTTCATTTTTAATCTGTTAGTTACAACCTCTCTAAGAACAGCCCTGTCACTGAAGGGATGCCGAACCCCCTGAATCTCCTGATAATCCTCATGCCCCTTGCCGGCTATCAGGACTATGTCGCCGTCATCTGCCATTTCTACTGCTTTTCTGATGGCTGTTTTCCTGTCAGGCTCTATGAGATAATTATTTCCTGCTGTTCCATCTTCGATATCTTTAATGATATTCAACGGCTTTTCAGACCTCGGATTATCAGAGGTGATTATTACAAAATCGCTCAATCTTGTTGCTATTTCACCCATTTTGGGTCTCTTGCCGCGGTCTCTGTCTCCGCCGCACCCGAAGACTGTAATGACACGTGGAGAATGGCTGACAATTGGGGGATGGGGGATGGAAACAATTTCTCTTGCAGTAGATATCAGCCGATCGAGTGCATCTTCTGTGTGGGCATAATCAATAATGCAGAGGAATGCCTGTCCTTCATTAACCTTTTCGAACCTCCCTGCAATCCTGCCTGTCTTTGAAATGCCTTCACTGATCACATCCCACGGAACACCGATAGAAACCGCAGCTCCTGCTGCAGACAGTGCATTATAAACATTTGGTATGCCCATTAAGGGAGATACGATATCATAGCGTCTGCCATTGAATAATATCTTAAACCTCAACCCTTCAAATGAGTTGTCGATATCATTGGCAATGATGTCTGCTCCGGTTTCAAGCCCATATGTCAGTATATTAATCTCAGGGTTTGAAGCCTTCAGTCCAGAAATTAATCTCTTTCCATAGGGGTCATCAGAATTTATCACAGATGTTCCATTCTGATCGAGGAGCTCTGTAAACAATCTCTCCTTTGCCCTGAAGTAATTCTCCATGGATTGATGAAAGTCCAGATGATCTCTGGTCAGGTTAGTAAACACTGCGGTGTTAAAGACAGCGTTGTCAACCCTGTATTGCGCAAGGGCATGAGATGAGACCTCTGAGATTACATGCGTACATCCTGATATGTACATGGTCCTTAAAAGGCTCTGAAACTCAGGAGATTCAGGAGTCGTATGCAGAGCCGGATATACGCTATCCTTTATCATGTACTGTATCGTACCGATCAGTCCGACATGCCGGCCCCATGACTCAAGAATTGATTTCAGGATATATGTAGTCGTTGTCTTGCCGTTTGTTCCGGTTATCCCGATAAGCGTCAGACTCTCTGAAGGCCTTTGATAAAAATTATTGGATATACAGGCGAGCGCTCTCTTGCTGTCCTTAACAGAGATAAAACGGGGCGCTGAATGCATATCCGGATTCTGCATCACAGAATCCCCGATCCCATGCTCATGCACAACAGCAATCGCGCCGTTCTCTATCGCGGCTTTGATAAAATCATGTCCGTCAACTGTTTCGCCTTTTATTGCCACAAAAAGGTACCTGTCTCTCACACTCCTTGAATCATACGCAATCCCCGAGATATCTCTGTCCATAAGAGTTGCACGATCCCGCATACTGCCGGTATAATCACAACCGTTTAGAATCTCCTTAAGCATCATCTGTAAACCGTTAAATGACTGAGTTCCATGTCATCTTCCCTTGGCACATTCAGATATGATAAAGCCTGGTTTGCTATTTCACTGAAAACAGGCGCAGCAACCACGCCTCCATAAATCTGGCCTTTCGGTTCATATACAACCACAATCATTGCAAGCTTCGGGTTATCAGCCGGGACAAACCCGACGAATGAACTTACGTATTTTTCTTTCGAATATCGTTTCGTAACAGGATTTATCATCTGTGCGGTGCCTGTCTTTCCTGCAACCTTATTGCCGCCTACTGATGCGCTCTTGCCGGTCCCGCCTTCCTCTACCACAGTCTTTAAGATATCTTTAAATATCCCGGCAGTCTTTGCAGAAATGACCCGGGTCTTATCCGCATCTTTGAATGAGACGATCGCCTGACCGTCCGGCGATAGGATCTCAGACACAACATGCGGCCTGACAAGAAATCCTCCATTTGCAACCACAGAATATGCCCTGAGTATCTGGAGAGGTGTCACAGCAACCTCCTGCCCTATCGGAATCGCGCCCATGGACGTCCCTGACCATCTTTCCGGCGGATATATCCAGCCTGATACTTCGCCCGGCAGATCAATCCCTGTCTTTTCACCGACACCTAACAGTTTTGCGTACTTGTATAACCTTTCTCTGCCGAGTTTCATCCCCACCATGATAGAACCTACATTTGACGATTTCTGAATGACCTCCTGAAAATTGATAACCCCATACTTATGGACATCCCGGATTGTCTTGCCTCCTGCATCAATGCTCCCCCTGCTGACATCGAATAATGTGCCGGGCTTTGCCAGCTTTTCTTCAAGTGAACCGACCCCTATAACTATCTTGAATGTTGAACCCGGTTCATAGCAGTCTGTTATCGCCCTGTTCCTCTTCTCCGCATCTCTCGCTTCCCCGCCTCTGTTGGGATCATATGCAGGCCTGTTGGCGAGGGCAAGGATATCACCGGTATATGGATTCATCATTATTGCAGTTGCAGCTGCCGCCCTCCATTGCGCCATAGCCTTGTCAAGCTCTTTTTCAAGAATACGCTGAAGGACTTCGTCTATTGTAAGAACAATATTATTCCCTTTTGCTTCCATATCCACTCCTGATGAAATCCTTCTGCCGCTCGCATCCCGCTGTAAAAAAACCTTGCCGCCCATTGTCTTCAGATATTTGTCATATTTCAGTTCAATACCCTCAAGCGCCTGATTGTCTACGCCCACGAAGCCCAGTATATGAGAGGCAAGTTCTCTTCTCGGATATATTCTCTTTGCCTCAGTAAGAAAAGCGAGACCTTCGATATCAAGCCCTTTTATCTTTTCAGCAGTTTCAGGTTTAAGCTTTCGTTCGATCCACGCAAATCTTCCTTCATGAGGAATCTTCGAGAGTATAAACGCAGGCTCCTTTTCCACCACTGATGCAAGCCTTTTTATATCGTCATTATCGGCAGCAAGCTTCTCAGGGTCGCAATAAAGAGATTCGAGGTCGAGGTTTAACGCAAGGTCCCTCCCCTGTCTGTCAAATATTATTCCCCTTCTGACCTGGATATCCTCAACCTTTACATGCTGCTGTTTGGCCCTCTCTGCAAGACGCTTATGGTTGACAATCATCAGGTCTGTAAGACGCAGGGATACTAAAATAAAACTGAAAATGATAGCAGTATTGAGGATAATTGCCCTTTTTTTACCCAACCCCCCACCTCTTTAACTAAGGTTCAGCCAATTATCTTTTTTCCAGCGATGCCCTTTGCGATAAATCTCTTTTCTGTTTACTGAGATGTATTACCTTAACCCTGTCGGGCAAGATAAAACTTTCATCTTCACTGTGAGACACCTCCAGTTTTGCAAAAGAAAGCAGGCCTGTCTTTTCAGCAAGCAGCATTTTTCTTTCCTTCAGACAATCCATCTTCCTTTTTTCAAGATCACCAAGGCTGTATTCTAATTTCACGTAACTTGACCTGAGATAAACAAGGCTGAAGACTCCGAATATCAAAAGCAGAATCAACAACGGTTTGAATATGCAGGATAATATGTTCATTTTGCATTTATGCGTCATATCTTCTCCGCTGCCCTCAGTTTTGCGCTCCTTGAAGACGGGTTTAATCTCATCTCTTCAGAGGATGGTTGTCTGGGTTTCTTTGTTAAAATTTTGAGTAAATCCTGCTTTGAAGCATAGACCATAAAAGTTTTTACAATCCTGTCTTCCAGCGAATGGTATGCAATAACGCACAATCTCCCGCTCTTTTTTAAAAGCTGCAAAGCAGCCTCAAGCCCTTCCCTGATCTGCTCCAGTTCCTTATTAACTTCTATTCTTAATGCCTGAAATGTCCTGGTCGCAGGATGGGTTCTCCCTCTTCCACCGTATACCCCTTCAACAATCTTTGAGAGCTCAAAGCAGGTATCGATCGGCTTCTTTTGCCTCACCTGTATTATTGCCCGGGCTATTTTTCTTGAAAGGCGCTCTTCGCCAAATTCTCTTATGATTCGTTCGAGGACATTTTCAGGATACCTGTTTGCGACATCCCATGCGGATAATTTCTGTCCTTTATCCATCCTCATATCCAGACGTTTATCGGATAAAAAACTGAACCCCCTGCCGGCATCTTTAAGCTGTAACATGGAAAGACCCAGATCAAAGAGAATCCCGTCAATCTCGGTAAAACCGTCTGCATACAGCAGGCTTTTCATATCAGAAAAGCTCCCCCTCTTTAAAATAACCCTTTGGTCTGAGAGCCTTTTTTCCGTTAGCTTAAGAGCGTCTTCGTCCCTGTCAATTCCAATGAGTCTGCCCTCAGAACCTATCAACTTCAGTATTTCTTCCGCATGTCCCCCAAGCCCAATTGTTGCATCGACATATATCCCATCCTGTCCCGGGTTGAGCATTTTCATAACTTCTTGCTGCATTACCGGCAGATGGCAAATCTCTATCGCTGCTCTCCTGTCTTCAGTCTTTACAATCCATATGCGGCAAGTTTTTCTTCGATTGTTTTTCTGTCTATCTTTGCAGGATCGAACAGGGTATCCCATTCATTCCTGTCCCATAATTCAATCCGCTCTATCTGTCCCGCCATAACAACATTCGAATTAATATTTGCGTCTTCCCTGAGGGCAACAGGCACGAGTATCCTGCCCTGTTTATCCATTTCAGTTTCAACAGCAGATGCAATTACCCTCCTGAGGAAAAACCTGATCGCTTCGTCAGACCGTGGTTTTGTCCTGACCTGTTCCTGGAGTTTATTCCATTCTTCCATCGGGTAGATATAAAGACACTTATCAAAGGGCGCATTTGTAATGTATAATTTTGAGCTATAATTACTGGCCACAATCTCCCTGAAAGGAGCCGGGATGATGATTCGTCCCTTTGGATCAACAGTGTAATAATATTTGCCCGAGAAAGCCGGCACGTTTCCCTCCACTTTCTACCACTTTCTACCACTCAATATTAGTTTGAGAAAAAGCGAAAGTCAAGAAAAAAAATCAGGCTCCTATATTATGTATGTCCGGGCAGATAGAACTACTACATATAGGCATAAGGCTAATGAACTTAAACCCGCAGAGCAAAGCCTCTTTCATGGTAACCATTCAGTTATGGATTGAATTTTGTAGCCGCAGGCTTCAGCCTGCGTATTTTTTTCGCAAAACAAAGTTTGCAACTACAATAAAATTAGGGCATCAACTGACATGAGTTTTTCTATAGCAAAAGGTTCATTTTTGGCTTGACAAAAGGATTTCTTACTTGATACTGTTATGACAGCTTTATTTATTCCGCTACTAATTAATCTTTTTATGAAAGGGGGGAAATATAGATGACAAAAGCAGAACTGATTGACAAAATCGCATCCGGGACAGGATTGAGCAAGGCAGACTCATCAAGGGCGCTGGATTCAACTTTAAACGCAATAAGGTCAGCGCTAAAAAAAGGGCAAAAGGTTACTCTTGTAGGGTTTGGCACCTTTGCAGTCGTTAAGAGAAAATCCAGAAAAGGCCGCAATCCACGGACTGGCGCTGTTATTACAATTCCTGCCGCCAAGATACCAAAATTTACATCCGGCAAATCATTCAAAGATGCTGTAAAATAATTTTATAAATAAGCAATAAAGGGGCAATGAAAAATTGCCCCTTTTTATTTGAAATTTCATCGCGTTATGTATGTTTCAGGAGGTGTTTATGCTCACAGAATTCAGCATTATACCGATAGGCATTGGCAGCAGTATTGGTGACCAGATCGCTGAGGTTTTAAAGATCGTTGACGCCAGCGGCCTACCTTACAGGATTAATCCGATGGGTACAGTCGTTGAAGGCGAATGGGACGATATAATGAAGCTCATCAAAAAATGCCATGAGACTGTATTGAAGACCGGCGAGAGAGTAATTACAACGATATCAATCGATGACAGAAAGGGCAAACCAAACAGGATCAAAGAAAAGATAAAATCAATTGAGAGAAGGATCGGGAAATCCCTGAAAAAATAATGGGGACAGGGTTACCCCTGAATGAGGCTTCTCACAAACTTCTCCTCATCTTCCCGGGTATTTACAAGGCCCCTGAGTTTTTCTTCAAGGAGCTTCTTTAGAATTTTCGAATATACAGGCCCAGGTTGTATTCCCATGCCCTTTAAGTCATCCCCTGTGAGGATTGTCTTTATATTCCGCAACTCGGTAAGATAATGAGATATCACCTTCTGTATTTTCCTGTCCTTGCTCAGGGCCATTAAAAAGAGGGTTATCTCGAGTTCGAGATTGCTGAAGATTTTATGTGCTTCTACCGGATCACTGACAGGGAACCTTCCCAGTATATTTCTCACCTGTGGTATCCCTCTCAGGATGATATCTCTTATCCTGGGCGGCGGCGACAGCCTTTCTGCAGCAGCTTTCATATCCTCATCCTTCAGACCTGAAAAAAGGGCCATGAGATATAAAATTCCCTTATCCGGTTTTTCTTCGAGAAACAGAAGATTAAACCATGAGAGCGTCTCCTGCATTGATCTGAGAGTCGCTTCGAGTTCTTCGGTAAATGCAAGGTTTGGGTGTATAACCTTCAAAAGGCCGTAACCGGAGAGTTTCTTCAGTGTTTTGATGGGTTCCGTCTCGTGAAAGGAGAGGCGGAGTTCTTCGTAAAGCCTCGGGCCTGAAAGTATGCTGAATAAGTTCATCTCTATGGTAGATTTAATAAGATTCTCTGTGTGTCTGCTTATCTTGAATCCGAATCTCTCCGCAAATCTGATCGCCCTGAAAGCCCTTGTCGGATCTTCCACAAAGCTGAGGTTATGCAGCACCCTGATTGATTTCTCCCTCAGGTCCCTCTGGCCGCCAAAAAAGTCTATTAACAATCCGAAATCCCTCAGATTTAATTTCACAGCTAAAGTATTTATTGTAAAGTCTCTCCTGTAAAGGTCTTTCTTGATGGATGATGTCTCTACCTTTGGAAGTGATGCAGGAGACTCATAATATTCTGTTCTGGCTGTAGCCACATCAAGTTTTATCCTGTCGGCAAATATCTGGGCAGTGCCGAATTTTTGATGGGTCCTGACCTTTGCATGAAGCTTTTCTCCGAATGCCCGGGCAAATGCAATGCCATCTCCCTCAATAACAATATCAAGATCAAGATTTTCTTCCCCTCTCAGCAGATCCCTCACCGACCCGCCGACAAGATATGCATTGAACCCCAATTCCTCTGCCACCTCTCCGGAAAGCCTCAAGAGGTTATGTATCTCAGGCGGAAACTTCTCCTTAAACCATGAGGAGAGGTTCCTTCCTATAGTCGGCTTTTCTCTTGTAATTGTCTCTTCTATTTTTCTGCGCCTGAGAAACTCTTCATAAAGAGTGCGGAGCAGGTCTGTCCTTGTTATTGCGCCGACTATCTTTCCATGTTCGACGACCGGCATGAACCTCTGGTTCTGTTCGATCATCAGGGTCTCTATCTTTCTAATCGGTGTTTGCGGATTTACAGTGATCGCGTCCGGCGTTGAAAAATCCATTGCTCTGCTCTTTCCAAAACCATGGAACAATGCCTTTTCTACAATCTCCCGTGATATCAGTCCTGCGTATCGGTCTTCCTTCAAAACCGGCAGCACATTCACCCCGTAACGGGTCATCATAGACTCTGCCTCTTTAACAGGGATATCCCACTGGATATGTATTACCGGCCGTGTCATGATATCAGACGCCACCTTGCCTGGTTTTATATTCATATTGATGATATCCGTCAATTTCTCTTCAATAACTTCGAGTGATGACTCTTTTATCGTTGATGAAGCTGCTGTCGGATGCCCTCCTCCTCCGAATTCCTTCATAACTTTTGAGACGTCGAGTTCAGGAACCCTGCTCCTTGCAACCATTACTATTTTCCCCTCCATCTCAATCAGGATGATGACAGCATCAATATCTTCCATATCCATCATTCTATGGGCAAGGTGCGCTGCATCACCGAGATAACGTTCCCGTGAAGCCTTTGCGATTTTTATTCGTATGCCCTGTGTAACAATCTCTTTTGCTGACTGGACAAGCTCATTCAGGATGTCAAATTCTTCCATGCTCAGTTCCATCTTCAGGAAGCTTGATGTGATATTAAGGTTCGCTCCCCTTTTCAGGAGATATGCTGCAGCAAGGAGGTCACGCTCAGTTGTTGACGGGAAGAGGAGGCACCCTGTTTCCTCATAGATTCCCAGCGCCAGTATGGTAGCTTCAAAGGGCGTAGGGTGCAATTTTCTGTTCTTCAGTATCTCTGTAAAGATCGTTGCAGTTGCTCCCACATTCTCAATCTTCTCCAGCTCGCCCCTGATATCACCTTTTGTAAAAGGGTGATGGTCATATATATGTATCTTGATTTTCTTATTCGCAAGCAGTTCAGCAAAAGGGCCGATCCTACCGGGTATTTTTGTATCCACAATAACCAGCTTCTCGACCCTTGAAAGATCAATGTCTTTTATGCGTTTTATTTTGACAGGATGGAATACCTCTATGAAATCTCTGAGATTTTTCTCCTGGGACCCGGGAAAGACTATTTCTGCATCAGGGTATAACTTCTTTGCCGCAACCATTGATGCGAGGGAATCAAAGTCAGCATTGATATGAGAGGTTATAATATCCACAGCATATTGTACCAGATTATACAGGCAGTTTTATGAATGTGAATGATGATGCACGATAATCCGGTCCCGTCCTTTTTCCTTGGCTCTGAATAAGGCATTGTCTGCTAACTGGATAAGATCATCGTAGTTCTTGATCTTATTATTGGGAGTACCGGAGATGCCGAAACTTACTGTAATCCTGTGATCTTCCTTAATCGATCTGAATTGATGTTTTTTTATTACCTTCATCAGTCTCCCGGCCTCGATCAGAGCACCCTTAATGGGTGTCTGCGGAAGGAGCAATATAAACTCTTCACCTCCATATCGGGAGAAAAGATCAGATTTTCTGGTATGTCTTTTAACAAGCTGGGCAAATTCCCTGAGGACGAGGTCTCCTACCCTATGGCCGTAGCTGTCGTTAATCTTTTTAAAATGGTCGATATCGAGCATGATACAGCTTAAAGGTATGAAGTACCTCCCGGACCTGCTGAATTCCTCCTCAAGCCTGTTGTAAAAATATCTGATATTGTATATACCGGTAAGATAATCTGTTATGGCAAGCTTCTCGAGCTTCGTCTTTTCCTTATCAAGCCTTTCATAAAGGAAAGCATTATAAAGGGCGTTTGCAGATGCATTCGCAAGGGCAACCAGAAGCTTTATCTCTCTCTTCGAAAATGTATGTTTCTTCCTTGATGTCCTCAGCAATAATGAACCTATTACCTCATCACGGAAAATTACCGGAATCACAACAATGGAACGGATACCTAAAGGCGTTATGATATCTTTGACCTCTTTCATTAAGGGATCTTTCTGTGCATCCTTTATCACAACCATCTTTTTCACGTATAACGCCCTTCTTATCTCAGGATATTTATTAAGGTCTATTCTCAGATTTGTAATCTTTGGGTCTTCGAAAGAAGAGACAACATCTGCATACCGATGGTTCTCTGCATTTATGCTGATCATTGAGCACCTCGATACCTTTATTATGTCTGATATTTTTTTAACAACGAGATAGAGCACTTCTTTGGGATTGAGCGTTGATGAAGCAAGGGACGCAAGCTCCATAAGGGCATAGAGATCTTCATTTTCATCGTAAAGTCCCTCTATCCAGCTCTTTCTGTCCACGACTAACTTCAGCTTATGATCGAGTTCTTCCTTGAAAAACGGGCTGAGCATATAACATTCAACATCAGATTGCACAACTGATCTGATACCCTTTGTTAAACTTGTTGATATCAGAGCGATGATAGGGCACTGAATCTCTGAAGGTTTTAAATGCCTGAGCCCATCCGGACTGCTGACAATCAATGCATCAGGAGTTTTATGAGCAAGTATTTTTTTAAAGGTATTATGATTTTTCCGGATATACAGGGGTGAATAGTCTTTTTTTTCCTTAAAGAAAGCCCGCAGGAATTTCAGGACATCCTTATCTGTCTCATAAATGAGAATCTCTTTTTTCATTTTATCAATATAATTATTACAAAATTATTTAAATTTGTCTAATAAAAAACCTATTAATGAACTACCCCGCAGCAAGCTGCGAGGAATTCCTTGATTAAACCCGGGATCTTATCTTTTCAGCGCTTTTGCAAGCGAACTGTAATTGAGGGTATTGAGAATATCCTTTTTTTCGAGCCAGCCCCGTCTTGCGATCGAGACCCCGTATGCCATGTAATCAAACTGGTTTATTACATGGGTATCTGTGCTGATTACGATACGCACACCCTTTTCTTTTGCCATTTTACTATATGTATCATTCAGATCAAGCCTGAGGGGATATGCATTGATTTCCATGGCAGTCCCTGTTTCTTTGGCAACTTTGAGTATCTCATCCATATCAACATCATATGGGTCCCTTTCTCCAAGCAATCTCCCTGTAGGATGAGCAATGACCGAGACATAAGGATTTCTCATCGCAAATACCAGCCTTTGAGTGATCTGTTCCCTGCCCTGTCTGAACCCCGAATGAATCGAAGCAACAACAATATCCATTTCCTTCAGGACGTCATCAGAGAAATCCATATGGCCGTTGCTCCTTATATCAACCTCCACGCCTGCAAGGAGTCTGAAGCCCTTTAACCTTTTGTTGATCGCTTCAATCTCTTTCTTCTCTTCCATCAGCCTCTCTTCATTCAGTCCGCCTGCAATGCCGAGACCCTTTGAATGGTCTGTTATTGCGATATATTCATATCCCCTTTTCCGCGCCTCTTCAATCAGTTCATCGAAGTCATGGCTTCCATCGCTCCTCTTTGTATGTACATGAAGGTCACCTTTTATGTCGCTCAGAGCAACAAGCTCCGGCAGCCTTCCTTCCATGGCCGCCTCTATTTCCCCTGAATCTTCCCGCAATTCAGGCTGTATGTAAGGAATTCCGAGCACCCTGTATATATCCTCCTCTTGCCTGCCGCCAAGCTTCCTGTAATCCTTTTCTCTGAAGATCCCGTATTCATTTATCTTCAGGCCTGATTTCACAGCCATCTCCCTGAGGCGTATATTGTGTGCCTTGCTCCCGGTAAAATAAGCCAGTGCAGCGCCAAAACTGTCTTCCTCAACAACGCGAAGGTCAACCTGAAGCCCTTCGTGGGTAAGAATGCTTGATTTTGTCGGACCGTGCATAAGAACATCCTTGACATGGGGCAGGTGCACAAATGCAGTCATAACAGTCTTTGGATCACTGGATGTCGCGAGGATATCTATATCCTTGATGGTCTCCTTCCATCTCCTGATGCTTCCTGCAATGCTCAGATTATTAACAGGAGCCTGCTTTCTGAGCTGCTCTAAAATATCATTAGCGACAGGCAAGACTTTTCCGAGTGGCTGTCTTTCCATTCCCCGCCGCAGCATTTCAATCCCTTTTAGAATGTTTTCTTCTGTTTTTCCCTTTATTCCGGGCAGACTGCTTAGTTTGTGTTCGCGCGCAAAATGTTCGAGGTCTTTCAGATTCTTGATCTTCAGTTTATCGTAAAGGAGCTTTGCAGTCTTTGGACCGAGACCCGGCACTGAAAGGAGCATGCTCAGACCTCCGGGAACCTCCTGCTTAAGGTCTTCATATGCCTGCATCTTTCCTGTTTTGACAAATTCCTCTATCTTCCCTGCAAGGTCCTTCCCGATTCCGGGGATTTTCAGGAGTTCATCTTTTGGTGTTTCCCCAACATCCTTTGTGAGGCTTTCTATATTCAATGCCGCGCGCCGGTAAGCCCTTATCCTGAATGGGTTTTCCCCCTTGATCTCAAGCAGGTCGGCAATATCATTAAAGATACCTGCAATCTCCCGGTTCTTCATAAGCAAAGTATAGCAGAAAATGGATGCCGAACAAGGACACGTGGGAAATCCAACTCCGGAATCTTAAGCCCAGTGCAAATGACACCAGTGCAAATGCACCTTGACATTCTTATCTGTAGTTGATAACCTAAAAATGAGCGGTAAGACCGTTGCAGGCTGTTCGGGGTGTTCCCTTCCATAGGTTGGCATGAGCCTCGACGAAAGAAGCTTGTAAGGCACGCTCTTTTTTGTTTTATAGGTATTGTTCTTCAAAAGCTACCTTTTCCCTGAAAACCTCAAACCATTTCGAATCCTTTTTCTCATATTTTCTGAATATTCCCCAGCTGAAAAGGTCAACGGCTTGAAGTCCATAATACTGCCGCGAGTCCTGATGTTTGATATCCAGTGGTACCTTGGGATCCAGACGCCCCTTTAATTGTCGAAAAATATATTGATTAAAATCCCATATCTGTTTTTGCGTTTTGCTTTTATCAAGAATAAGCATAACTGGTTCATGGGCTTTCTCAAAGTGGATTTTGTCGAGCACGAGACGTGAAATATAGTTATAAACCCTTTCCTTATCCTTGGTAAGCCTTTCATAGACCCGCTTCTTGTTGACTGTCAGTGCATAAATAGCAAATTTTAGATTCCTGGTTTGGGTGTAGAAATATTTCTTGATCTCAAGGACTGTCTTGGTACCTTTTAGCTCTTCGGCATTTGATTTTTTTCGATTAAGTTTTCGAGCTAATGTTTTCTTAACTGCCTTAATTAGCTGCCGATTATTCGCTGGGCCTCTTATAGCCAGTATGGTTATAGTGAAAAATTTGGACGGTTTCTTATTCACAAAATCGAAACCGAGATCACCACTTTCGTCAAGATATAGAAACCACACGATCTAATAGATCTCTCTTTTGTCTTTAAACTATTTACTTTGAGAACATTTTATACTAAAGGAATACTATTTTTTCGGAGAATTCACTTATCCGGAATTCCCGGATAAGTGCAAGTAAGCCATCAGGGTCTTTATTCCTGCAGTCGGAGCATGGTTCGCATTTGTGCCTTTATAACAATAACCTCTTGCACTCCACAGAATGGTCAGTCTGATAGATAGAATCTGTTTCTCTGAGAATATCATACCGACCTGCTGGTTATACCTGAAGGAATGATCAGATCATAAAAAAGCAGTGTGTTTATATAAGAGGATCCGTCTCCCTGAAACCGGTTTCGGTATTTGCTTAATCTTCGGCATATTCATAAAATATTGTAGCAGTTTTAATATCCGATTGAATTGAGAAAGGAAAATATCTATGTTTCTGAAAGTCGGACATCGCGGCGCCAAGGCTTATGAAACCGAGAATACTCTCGAAAGTTTCAGGAAGGCGATCGAACTTGGTGCAAATGCCGTTGAACTCGATGTGCGGATATCCGGCGATGCGAAATTGATTGTTGTTCACGATGATAATCTGAAAAAAGTCTTCGGAAAAGATGTTCGGGTAAAAGAGTCAACGCTTGAGGAACTGAAGCAGTTGACAGATAACAGGATTGTTACCCTTGATGAAGCCTTGCGCTTTATCGGCAGAAAGGTCGAAAAAATATTGGTGGAATTAAAAGAGACCGGTTATGAAAGGGATGTCCTGGATATAATCAGAAAAGAAAAACTGGAAGACAGGGTCATAGTCGTTTCCTTCCATGAAGAGGCCCTTGCTAATATCAGGGGATTTGACAAGAAGATTGAAACCGGCCTCATTTATACAAAATTAAAGAAACCTATCGGTACAGCCCTGAAGCTGAATGCCCAGTACCTCGTGCCTCTTTACAGATTCGTTCACAGGAGAGACATAGCAAAAGCGCACAAGAGTAATCTCAAGGTTATAATCTGGACAGTTAATACGATAATAGAAGTCCAGAACTTTATTGCAAAAGACGTTGACGGCATAGCTACAGACAAACCGGATATTTTCAGCTGAATAACTTAACCCTGCTCCGGGAAGTGCTTCTCTTTGATTAATTCAGGCAATTCTTGAATGGCATAAGGAATTGCTTCAGGTATTTTATTTTCATTCCCTTCAAAATAGTCCAGGTTTTTATTATTTAATTCATAATTCCATTTTAACCATTTTTCTTCAAACCAATTCTCAGAGGTTGGAGCATCTCCGGATTTTTCAGAGCACGCGATAGACAATAAATGTTTCCAGTACATAACTTTCTCTGAAACCGCAAAACTAAAATTGTGCACATAAGAGGATAGTTTAGGCATAACGAGTATGCCCCCGTGTCTTAAAGTCGCGGGTATTTTATCGAGCTTACTTAAATTACAAAATACAGCACCGACTTTGTTCGGCCTTTCAGGCAATATGTGCCGTAATCCTCTCCAAACTTCTACTTGATTCGTAGTTGCAAAAACATAATCCTCCTCAACGAATTCATCTATTGATTTCTTTATCTGATCATTCCGGAAAACATGATCAACTTCAAGAAAAACTATTATTGAAGGTTTTTCGTATTTTGGCAGGATAACGTCGTTCACAAAATGAGTCAATTGATTGTCACCGGTATCCTGATGATCATAAATAAGCTCAATCTTGGGGCTGTTGAGTCCTTTGATCTTTTCAACACCATTATCAAATTTCTTAGGGAATTTGATAGTTTCATTTTTATAGATACATTTTGTTATCTTCCCGGAAGGGGTCCTGTCCCAAAAAACAAAGATCTTATCCACATGATCATGAATTGATTTGATGGATTCCAGGATAAAATCTTCACCATAGAATCCCCTGTAAACCGCATAAATATTATGTTTTTTAAATGTCTCTTTCTTCTCGTATCCCTTTCCCTGAACTGCTTCTACTAAATTATTATATGCATTAGAATACCCCGGTTTCAGCAGAAGAGCCTTCTGAAAATGAGTCATAGCTTCGTCAAGCTGCCCTTTTTCCTGAAAGGCAACCCCAAGATTATTAAATACTTCAGCATATGCCGGGTCGATCTTTACAGCTTTTTTATAACATTTAATAGCTTTATCAATTTGCAGGTTATCCTGCAAAGCGATTCCCATGTTGTTATATGCTTCAACGTAGTTTGGATTCAGTTTAATAGCTTTTTTATAATTCGTTATAGCCCTGATTCTTTGCCCCTTCTCCTGCAGTACATTTCCCAGATCATAGTATGCATCAGCATCGTTGGGATTAAGCTTGACTGACTTGCTGATATTCTTTAATGCAAGATCAAGGTCTCCACGTTTATAAAATATTAATCCTGAAAGATGCAGGGCTTCTGCGTTGTCAGGTTGAACTTTTAAAATCTCCCCTGAAATATTTGCTGCTTCCTCAAACTTCCCTGATTGATAATACTCAAAAGCTGACCGAATTAATTCACTGGTTTCCATAATTTTAACCCTCAAATATGTTTTAAATTTAAGTTGAAGGCCTTTTTCCACCGGGGTGACGGCTTGGGTGCATCCCTGTGCCACGGGAAACATTATCTGTTATCCCGGATTTTCCTCTCTGCGGTGCCTGGCGAGGCGCTTGTCCCTCTCCATGCCTTCTTTTATATGGAGACGGTTTTCCATCTGGCTGTATATCTTTCTTCCCGGGCTGCGCCGGCCTCCTTCGATAGCCGGTAACAATCATTTCATCAGTCAGGGGCATGACCGGTATTTTCTGTCTGATAAATTCCTCAATATCCGGGAGGGAATGGACGTATTGCTCACAGGCGAGTCCTATGGCCTTGCCACCGGCCCCGGCCCGGGCAGTTCTGCCGATCCTGTGCACATAGTCCTCCGGGTCCTGCGGAAGGTCGTAGTTGATCACATGCGTTACTGCTTCGATATGCAGCCCGCGGCTCGCGACGTCCGTTGCCACAAGTATCGGCAATGTACCATTCCTGAACCGGGAGAGCACCTTCATACGCTTATCCTGAGGCAGGTCTCCGGTTATGGCAGCAGCTGCGAAACCATTCGCCTTGAGAATAACTTCAAGCCGGTCGGCTGCAACCCTTGTGTTGCAGAATATGAGATACCGGCCTCCGGGCTCACGTCTGAGGATTCCAAGAAGAACCCCAAATTTTTCGGAATTGCCGACGTGATAAATCTCCTGTTCAGTCTTTTCCACTGTAACATTCTCAGGTGTCACTGAAAACTGCTCAGGCATATTCATATGTTCATAGCACAATTCAAGAACGCGGTTCGAGAGGGTAGCGGAAAAGAGCATGGATTGCCGTCTGTTATAAGGAGACATCCTCCTGAGCAGAAACCTGAGATCGCTGATAAAGCCCATGTCGAACATCCGGTCAGCCTCGTCTATCACGAGGAACTGGGTATTCCTCAGACTGTATACCTTTTGCTTTAGATAATCAATAAGCCGGCCGGGCGTGCCTATAAGCGCATCAACGCCCTCAGCAATCTGTTCCCGCTGCTTCAGATAGTCGATGCCGCCGTATACAGGGAGGATCCTGAATCCGGCAGAACCGCCGAGCAGTTTTGCCTCAGTGTATATCTGGATTACGAGTTCCCTTGTAGGCGCTATGATAAGCGCCCGTGGTGACGGTCCCCGCCCCGCTGAACGCATTGAGAGCATACGGGAGAATATCGCAATCAGGAAGGCAGCTGTCTTTCCTGTGCCTGTTTGGGCCTGGGCTGCAATATCTCTTCCTATCAATGCTCTGGGCAGGGTTAATGCCTGAACCGGCGTGCACTCTGTAAATCCTGCAGCCTTGATTCCTTCAAGAACCTTTCCGGGAATATTCAGTTCTTCAAATCTCACGTCTTATACTATACCTGAATTATAGTGAATCCTTAAAGCAGCGGAAGCGTATGTTCGTCATTAAAGGATCAATATCTAACTTCTTCAGGCTTATTTTATGCAGCGTTTAATTCTTTTCTCATCCAGTCTCTGAGTTCGCCTTCAAGCGCATATATCCCCTTCACCTTGCATGCCGGCTTTTTAAATGCTTGCGGCAATTCAAATTTTGCAAGATCCTCTGCTTCCTCAGAACTCATCCTGATGAGATTGATGTAAGAAGGACTGGCCCAGCAATTTATAACAAAATAGACTGAATAATCTTTTTTAGAGCGCACTACATGTCTACGATCCCCATGCGCCCAGATATTCCCCCACTCCAAATACATACGCACAGCCATTTCAGGCGTCATTTCCCAGTCAATTTCATTGATAAGCTTTCTCTCTTTTTTTAATCCCTCGAGACTTGATATCATCTCTCCCATGACAGACTCCTTTCTTAAAGTTTATTTATATAGTATTAATTATTATTATTATATTAAATATAAATAAACCCTTTGGAAATGTCAAGGGGTTGTTGTGGAAATTTATAAGGATGGATATCTTAACTTAAAATATTTACGCCAAACTTCTTCAGGCTGCCGGCCAAGGCATGTAAGGGCAGCCCCATGACATTAAAGAAATCACCCTCTATTCTTCTGACCATCAAAGCGCCAAGCCCCTGGATTCCGTAAGCGCCGGCCTTATCCAAAGGCTCGCCGGATTTGATGTATGCCGCTATCTCATCCCTGCTCAGCCTCTTAAAAAAGACCTTTGACTGTATTGATCTGGACAGCTCTTTATTAGAGGCTGTGTCGATTATTGTAAATCCTGTGATTACGGAATGGGCTTTTCCGCTCAGGGCCTTCAGCATCTCCCTTGCGTCTTCTTCATTACAGGGCTTGCCGAAAAGCCTGCCTCTCAATACAACAAGGGTATCAGCCGCTATAACGAGAGCATTCCTGTATTTGCGGGCAACGTGCCTTGCCTTTTCGCGTGAAAGGAACCGGGCGATCTCATGAGGCCTCATGCCGGGTTCTGTTTTCTCTTCGCAGCCGCTCTTATCGACCTTGAATTTAAGTCCTGTCTTTTCGAGTATCTCCTTCCTCCTTGGAGAAGCTGATGCAAGTATGATTGTTTTGATATTAAGCATATTGGCCTGCAATAAAGCCCGAAGACCAGGCCCATTGAAGGTTGTATCCGCCGAGTTGTCCTGCAACATCGATAACCTCTCCTGCAAAATAGAGACCCGGCACCTTCTTTGCTTCCATAGTCCTGGATGACAGTTCATCCGTATCAATTCCGCCGGCTGTAATCTCTGCCTTTCCATAGCCCTCGGTACCTGCAGGCCTTATCGTCCAGTGGTGAAGCTGATGAGCTATATCCTTAAGCTCCTTTTCTGTATATTGGCAGAGAGGACGTATTGGGGCATTTAATTCAGACCACCTGTGGCTGAACCTCCTCGGAAGGTATTCTGAGAGAAGGTTGCTCAACTCAGTCCTGCGCCTGCGCTTCGACATGAAAAGTTCATAAGCATTCCTGTCCGGCATCAAATCGATAGTGATTTTATCCCCTTTATCCCAATATGATGACACCTGAAGAATAGCAGGCCCGCTCAACCCTCTGTGGGTAAAAAGGACTTCCCCGCGGAACTGCCTTCCTCTGCAGCCAACAATGGCATCAAACGAAGCGCCGCTCAGTTCACTGAACTTTTCGAGATCCTGCCGGCTGAATACAAGCGGGACCAATGCCGGTTTTAGCTGGGTAACCTTCAGACCAAATCTTTGAGCAGTCCTGAATCCCATGTCCGATGCCCCAAGTTCAGGATAAGATAAACCGCCTGTTGCGATAACGAGTGCAGATGCTTCTATTTTGTTTAAATTCGTTGAAACTTTGAAATGGCCGGCCTTTGTTATACTTCTGACTCTGCAATCTACGCTAATTTCAACCCCTGCTTTGCGGCATTCCTCATAGAGCATCCTGACAACCTCCCCTGAAGTCCCCTGACAAAACAGCTGTCCTTTTTCTTTTTCGTAATATTCTATTCCATACCTTTCTGTTAGGCTTATAAAATCATGAGGTGTAAAACGTGCGAGGGCGGATTTGCAGAAATGGGGGTTGGCGGATAAATAATTGTCGGGCTGCAGATTTATGTTCGTAAAATTGCAGTGGCCGCCCCCTGAAACCCTTATCTTTCTTGCAATCTTATCCATATGCTCAAGGACAATAACCGAGCGGTTCCTTTTGCCTGCCTCTATTGCACACATAAGGCCGGCAGCTCCCGCTCCTATGATCACAACATCCTTTTTAATCAGAGTCTTTTTATACCGGGGCAATTCCTTTTCAGCCGCCTTTAATCTGGACATATCCATATTATATACCGTTTCCGCCTTTCCCCCATATACATCTGGTCTGATATAGGCTGACGTTCTGAGGGATGCTGAAATGAGGTATAATGTAAGTGCTCATTATCATTTGGAGATATGCTATGCAAGAAGAAAGTAATATAACCCCAACGCCATCAAATGAACAGCGCGAAGAGGTCCGCACCGGGCTGAGCGCGAAAGCGATCAAACAATCTGTGCTTGATAACCTTTACTTCCATCTCGCAAAGGTCCCGCACACCGCAACCCGGAACGACTGGTATCTGGCGCTTGCGTATACTGTCCGGGACAGGATGATACAACGCTGGATTAGAACACTCAATAACTTTACAGAAGATATTACAGTAGTCGCATACCTGTCTTCCGAGTTTCTAATGGGGCCACAACTCGGGAACAACCTTTTGAACCTCGGCATCTATGACAAGGTCTCTGAGGCTCTCAAAGAGTTAGGCCTTAATTTAGAGGAACTGAGCGAACAGGAGAAAGATCCCGGGCTTGGCAACAGCAGCCTTGGAAGGCTGTCAGCCTGCTATATGGATTCACTCGCAACGCTCGAGATCCCTGCAATAGGATATGGGGTGCGCTATGAATTCGGCGTATTTGATCAGGATATCCGGGACGGCTGGCAGGTTGAAATGACCGACAAGTGGCTTCGGCCCGGCAACCCCTGGGAGATCCCGCGGCCTGATATCGCCTACAATGTGCTTCTCGGCGGACACACCGAGTCTTATTATGACAAGCAGGACACTTTCCGGGTGCGATGGATTCCCAAATTCTCTCTCAAAGGGATTGCATATGATACCCCTGTATCCGGATACAGAGTCGGCACAACAAACCTGTTGCGGCTCTGGAAATCCGAGGCAGTCGAATCCTTTGATTTTGAGGCCTTCAACACCGGCGATTACTTCGGCGCAGTCAACGAGAAAATTGCCTCGGAATCGATCGGCAAGATACTCTATCCTGATGACGAACCATATGCCGGCAAACAGTTGCGGCTTGCACAGCAGTATTTTTTTATCTCCTGCGCTCTCCAGGATATGATACGCCTCCACCTCCTGCGCTGGAAAAGCATCCATGCCTTCTCTGACTCCTTTGCCGTACAGCTTAATGATACCAATCTCGCAATCGCGGTTGCTGAACTGATGAGACTCCTGGTGGATGAACATCTCGTAAGCTGGGACAAAGCATGGTACATCACACAGAACACCTTCTCATACACAAACCATACCATTTTACCTGAAGCCCTCCAGAAGTGGCCATTGCCGCTCTTCTCAGGCATCCTACCAAGACACCTTGAAATTATTTATGAGATAAACCGGCGCTTTCTTGAAGAGATATGGTTAAAGTATCCTGATAATAATGATAAACTATCCCGTATTTCCATCATCGATGAGAGTGATCAGAAATATGTCCGTATGTCGCAGCTTGCAGCTTTAGGAAGCCATGCAGTCAACGGCGTTTCAAAAATCCATTCTGAGTTCCTGAAGAATAACATTCTCTCCGATCTTCACGAACTGTATCCTGAAAGGTTTCTTAATGTAACAAACGGAGTTGCACCGAGGCGCTGGATTGTACTCAGTAATCCGCGACTCACTGAACTTATTACAAATACGATCGGAGAGCGCTGGATCACGAAACTGGATGATATAAAACAGCTTGAAGCCTTTGCCAATGATCCGAACCTTATAAAAAAATGGCGCCAGGCAAAGCATGAAAATAAACGTGATCTTGCCGGGATCATTCATGACCGGACTGGAATTTCGACTAATCCTGATACGCTCTTTGACATTCATATGAAGCGCCTCCATGAATACAACCGCCATCTTCTCAACGTTCTTCACATTATCACATTATATAACAGGATCAGGAAAAATCCCCGGACAGATATCACTTCCCGGACATTCATCTTCGGGGGCAAATCTTCTCCCGGCTATTTCATGGCAAACCTTATTATAAAACTGATCAATTCTGTTGCCGAAGTTGTAAACAGTGATCCTGACGTGGCAGGACGTCTGAAAGTTGTATTTTTCCCAAACTTTACCGTAAAGAATGGACAAAGGGTTTATCCGGCTGCAGACCTTTCCGAACAGATATCTACGGCAGGAAAAGAGGCATCGGGCACAGGGAACATGAAATTCTCTATGAACGGCGCATTGACAATAGGCACTTTAGACGGATCGAACTCAGAAATACGTGAAGAGGTAGGCTCCGAAAACTTCTTCCACTGTTGTTTGAATGCTGAAGAGATATATCAAATTAAATCTCATGGCTATAATCCAATGACTTACTATAATGCTGATCCTGACCTGAAAGAAGTGATTGACCTTATCAGTTCCGGATTCTTTTACACAAAAGACGCAAACCTGTTCAAGCCATTGGTTGACTCGCTGCTTCGCCGCGATGAACATATGGCGCTTGCCGATTATCAGTCCTATATTCAATGCCAGGATAGAGTGAGTATGATATTCAAAGATCAGAAAAAGTGGACAAAGATGTCGATCCTGACTGTTGCGCGGATGGGAAAGTTCTCATCAGACCGTTCCATACGTGAATACAACGAAAAAATATGGCATGCCGCACCGCTGAAAATAGACATTGAGAGTACAGAATAAGATTTGATTTTTCAGCCGGATCAGATTATGAAGGCAACAATAGCAATCTAACCTTTCCCCTTGAAACATTGGCAGACTATTATTTAGACTATATTAAGTATTTATTCAAGGAGGTGATTCAATGAAACTCAGTGAAAATGTAAAGCCAATAAGTTATATCAAATCCCATGCTTCTGAAATCATCCGTGATTTAAGTGAGGAGAATAGCACTGTTGTCATTACCCTTAATGGAGAAGCAAAGGCAATTCTACAGGATATCCGTGAATACGAAAAAGTACAGGAGAGTCTTGCCATGCTAAAGATACTTGCACATAGCAGGAAAAGTCTTGAGGCAGGCAATACGAGACCTGCAAAGGATGTATTCCGCGATATCAGGGCAAAAGCAAAGGGAACTCAGCAAAGGTGAAATACACTATCGAGATCATCATTGATGCTGAGAACGACTTGCGGGAAATATATCGCTATGCAGCCAGGAATGATTCTATTGAAAAAGCGGACCGCCTGATCGACAACATTGAGAAAACCATTTTTACGCTCGAAACACTTCCGTTCCGGGGCAATTATCCACCTGAGCTGGAGAGAATCGGCGTCCTGGAATACCGGGAGGTATTTTTCAAGCCTTATCGGATCATTTATCAGGTCATGAAATCTATTGTTTACATCCACTGTATCCTTGACGGCAGAAAAGATTTGCCCGATCTCCTACAGAGCAGACTTTTAAGATAATTAACCGGTTAATCTTGTACCAGTACACATAGAAAAGATCATCTTGAGAGATTTCTGCTCCCGGTCTGTTACTTCCTGAAGTCCTACTCTTTTAATCTGGATATAGTCGTGCAGAGTATAACCAGTAAGAGCTAATTTACTAATGCGGTCATTAGTATGGCGACATAGTTTTGTCTGTTTGTCATTCTCCGGCTTGGAAGCTGTGTCGCAATTGCCTGAAAATATACATTTGTCATTCTGAACGAAGTGAAGAATCTCATGAAATTAATGTGTTATAAAACAGAGATTCTTCGGCTTGGGCCTCAGAATGACATTGTGACACAGTCTCTCGACCGGTGAATCCAGTTCCTTTCTCTGGATTGCCCGATCAAGTCAAGCAATGACGTACTTATAGCCGTCTTAGTAAATGGTCTATTGGGCTAATCAAAATTCATAAATACTATAAAACATGCCTTGACATTTTAAATTTATATGCTTGACTTTTTTTATACACTATAATACACTTTGTATAATTATGAAGGCACAACTAAGTAAAAAACAAGCAGATGCAGTCCGTCATATCCGAAATTGGATTATGCATAAAGGCAAAACCCCATCTGTCCGTGAGCTGATGACAGCGCTTGGATATAAATCTCCCAGATCGGCTGCTTTAATTATCGAGGAATTAATCCAGAAAGGTATTTTGAAAAAACGTTCAAATGGAAATTTGCAGTTAATAAAAGATATTGACGCAGATTCAGTTCATGCCCGCACAGTCGATATTCCCATAGTTGGTATGGTAACCTGTGGAGTGCCTATCTTGGCTCAGGAAAACATAGAGGGATTTATTCCTGTATCTGATTCCCTTGCAAAGCCCGGTTTTAAATACTTCTTGCTTAGGGCTAAAGGCGATTCTATGAACAAAGCTGGAATCAATGATGGAGATTTAATACTTGTTCGCCAGCAGTCAGTGGCACAAAATGGCGATATAGTTGTAGCACTGATTGATGATGAAGCAACTGTGAAAGAGTTTCAACATAGCAAAAATTGTGTTGTTTTAATGCCTATGTCGAATAATAAAAGTCATAAGCCGATTATCCTGACTGAAAATTTTCAGGTTCAAGGGGTAGCTGTAACAACAATTCCAAAATTGGAGGTTTGAATATGACAAAGAATGCACATTCACCCTCTTTTCTGTCATTCCCGCAATCATTAAGCGGGAATCCAGAAGGTGTTGTTATAAAAATGAATTTATTGATCAAAAGGCGGATAAGGGATGGTTGAAAGGGGGAGGAAGGGAAAGTAGCTGAATGAGCTAAATAATATTGTGATCTTGTGAGAATAACAAAGTGATATATTTGACACCAAGGGAAATAGATGAATTAGATGAAGAAAAATTAAGAACTTTTCTTCAGAAAAAATATAGAGAAAATAGATTTCTCGACTATAAATTAAAATACGAGAAACGCAATGATGAAGAAACAAAAGAGGAATTTCTTGCTGATGTAACTGCGTTTGCAAATTATTATGGAGGAAATATAATCGTTGGCGTAAACGAACTTGAAGAAGAAGGAGCAAGTTCTCAACCGGGGGAGTTGGAGGGAATAAATGATGGAAAAATTTTGGCTGAAAGGTTTAGTAATTTATGCGAAACTTCTATTGACCCCATAATTCCCGGGTTGATTATTAAGGAAATACCTCTTAAAAATGTAAGATGGGCAATTGTTGTTTATATTCCCCCCAGTCTCAGAAAGCCTCATATGGTTAATTTTAACCGTAAGAGAGAATTTTATATAAAACGTGATGACAGGAAGGGCAAGATGACAGCAGATGAAGTAAAAAGAACGGTTTTAGAAGTAATAAATCTTCAAAATGATATGAACTCATACATTAAAATGGTGGAAGAAGAAATTATTGAGGACTTCATAGGTTATGACTTTGCCCTTATAATGCATTCTGTTCCGTATTTGCTTGAAGAAGGTCAGATTGACACATCATCTGAAATGATTAAATCAGCTTTGTATAACAATTCTTTGTTTATTAACTACAGCATAGATATTAGAACATCCTACTCCATAGCCAATATTCATGGTATTGTTGGACAAGATTCCTATCACGATCCTTTTATTCAAAGTTATATTCACCGAACAGGTTATATTGGGCTGGCAATTAATTTTCAAAAAAGATTTGCCATAACTGGAATAAAAGATAAAATAATTTATCCTTCTAAAAACGATTTTTTATCTTTTTTAAGGCTTTCTGAACTTATTATTGAAAGGGCGCAGATAGCGCAGCTTTATCAAGTACGCAGTAGTTTTATAAATGCAAAGGGAGCGGTTTGCAGATGTGAAAGGATAGGCGGTTTTGAACGCCAATCAAATATTGTTTGGAAGCGTGATCGCATCAACCTGCCAGGTGTAAGACTTGATTCATTTCAAGATATTGATAAAGTTGCAGAATTATTTTTTAAGAGACTAAAAAATGCTTTTGGAATGGAATAATTTAAATAAAATTTAAGCCCGCTACAATCAGCAGCGAGATGGAATGATTAACAAGAGGCTATATAATGGCATCTATTAATGGAGATTGGTTTCATTCAAGGAGCAGTTCGAATCTTGAAGAATTATTGACAGTCAGGACATTGGTTCTTGAAAGTCAAAAATCTGAATATATTGGTTTTGGCTGGTCTGGGGGCAGGCTAAGAAATCAAAAAATGTATAAATTTGCTGCAGCAGCCGATATTCAGCCATCCACAATGCAAACTAAAATTCGTGCAATGATTCGTTACGGCTTTATTAAAGATGGTACTCAATGCCCGCTTGTCTGGACAAGAATGGGAAGTCTTTGGAATGACCTTTACACAGTGGGTAATTACGGTGCAGCCCAAAAAGTTTATGAATTAACTCTAACAATTTCACTTGCGATTTATGCTTTTAATAATACACAGGCTCAATACAGCATAAATCCGGCAAATGGTGAAATGCCTTTGAGGTTCTTGTTAAATATTCTTGATACTCAGAATTCTATTTCTCTTCAAGAATTTGAAGCATTAGTTGACGGCAATACTCAAAGGGTAGGAGACAACGCTTCGTACTGGAAAAGAGATCTTATAAATTCAGGGCTGTTTAAAGATGTACAAGGCGGATTATTTTATACAGGTAAGTATCCAGATTTTATTCGGGAAATTAAGAGTTTCGAGCCAAGTCCATTTTTAAACGATGCGGACTGGCAATCAATAAGAGAAAATCCACTAATTGAAATTTCACCATTCAGAAACTCAATTCGTTCAATTTTTGAAGCAATAACACAAGAACAAAATATAGAGGAACAAATTACCGATGAAATTTTCACAGCGCCATTGGTTAATGCCGTTGCAGAACAGGAAGAAATTCAAATGCCAGAGATTGACATTTTAAGCAGTGATTTGAGGTTTTCACAAAGCACGCGAAGGATAAGGAATGCGGCATGGGCTATAAGAATAAAAAAGAAATATAATTACATATGTGCTATCCCGAATTGTGATGTTATAGGACAAATCTTTGTTGAAGCTGCGCACATTAAGCCCGATAATGCACCGGATAGCAATATTCCACACAGGGCACATATCTTAAATGGACTATGTTTATGCAGGCATTGTCATATCGCTTTTGACAAAGGTTATTTCTCACTTACTGATACGCATAAAATCATTACATCAACAAGATTTAATGATATACCTAACCAGAATCTCAAAACTGCCATAATTTCAAGTGCAAACATTCAAATCAAGAATAGAATGGATAGCAGGTTGCCATTAGTTGAATTTATTCAGTATCACAGGAGTAACAGATTTAAAGGTTAAGACATAAAATGGGACATACTGACTTAACATATAAAGTATTATTTGATGAATTTGAAGTAGCCAGCATAGTTGCTGAACCAACATTAAATTACACCCTTTTTGAGGCTGAATTTAAAAATTCGCAAGCGGAGCAGATAAAAATATTTAATAAACTCGAACAGACTCTCCCGTTTTATAATGGCGAGTCTTTCAGAAATCAAGTACATTTTCAATTTGCTTACCAAACACCAGTCCAGAGATGGTTTCCTTATCGTGAAGGTTACTCCATAAAACTTGTAAATGCTTTTATCAAAGAGTTAAAAATTAAAGGAAATACTTTTGACCCATTCTCAGGAAGTGGAACCACCCTTCTGGCTTCACGCATGGCTGATTTAAATTCATTTGGAATTGATGTAAATCCTGTTTCTGTCTTAGCTGCTAACGTTGAAAATGAACAATACACGCCAGAGGATATTATTCAAGTTGAAGAAGAATCAAAAAAGCTGACGAACATTGAAAAATCTAAGGAGATTTTTCAGACCTCTTTTGATCTGGCTAATAAAGTATTTAATCAAGATATTTTACAGGCACTTCTTCAATTTAAACAACATATAAAAGCTATTCAGCATGAGAAAACTAAAGAGGTACTCTTTGTTGCATGGCTTTCAATAATTGAAGATGTTTCAAACATTAAGAAAGAAGGCAACGGAATCAAATACAAAAATCGCAAGAGAACTCCCAATGGTTATATAAACATTGAAAAAGAAAGATGGGAAAATGAAAAATTTCCTGATAATAAATTTAGCTTTGTAAAAACAAAACTCTCTAATCGTATTGAAATAATTTTATCTGACTTGAAATTTGCTTATGGTAAATGTGATAAAAAACCAAACATCTATAAGGGCAATTGCTTAGACTTTGAAAAGTTCTTTTCAGATGAAATTGAATTAACTTTCTTTTCACCTCCTTACTGTAACTGCTTTGACTATTTTGAGATACATAAGGTTGAGCTTTGGCTTGGAGAGTTTGTTTCTGACAAAGAAGAATTCAGAAAATTGCGAAACACTGGTTTTCGTTCAAATACGAATTCGTTAAATCATAAGCCAATAATTTATAAGAATGAATACCTTGAAAATCTTATAAGCTTTTTTGAACCTCAAAAACTTTGGAATAATAATATTCCGAATGTTGCAAGAGGTTATTTTGATGATATCTACACTCTCTTAAATAAACTCTACCAACAAACAACTAAAAATGGTTATATAGGAATTGTTGTTGGCAATTCTGCTTATTCAGGTGTAATTATTCCAACAGATAGTTTAATTGCTGAAATTGCAAGAGAAATAGGCTTTAAAGTAAAAAGCATCTTTGTTACAAGGCATTTAACTACAAGCTCTCAACAAAAACAGGAATTGGATTATCTGAAAAACTATTTAAGAGAGAGTATTGTATTACTTGAAAGATAATTAGAATGCATGATTACCTTTTTGTAAAAGAAGTCATACCGGCTGAAATTAAGCAAGATTCAATTTTGAATATACGCACAAATAATGTAACTGCCTATACACACGGTTTTCATAAATATCCGGCTAAATTCATTCCGCATATCCCAAAATGGGCAATCAATAAATATTTGGCAGGACAAAAAAACAAAACTATATTAGACCCATTCTGTGGTTCAGGCACAACTTTAGCAGAAGGAATTTTAGCAGGACATAATGTAATTGGTATTGACATAGATCCTTTATCATGTCTGATCGCGAAAGTCAAAACCACGAATGTTAATACTGCAGAGCTAAACAAAGTTTCAAACTGGCTTGCAAAAGGAGTTAAAAAGAAAAAAAGAGGAGAGTTTAAGCCGGAATGCGAAACGATTGGACATTGGTTTCCTAAAGAAACAATAAACAAGCTTTCAATAATACGGACTCTCATTAATCAGATTCCTGAAAGATTTGGCAATAATAAAAGCATTAAAGATATTCAGCATCTTTTAATTATATGTTTTTCATCTATAATACGGCGTGTTTCTTATGCAGATAATGAGTCGCAAAAAACTTATGTTTCACACACTCACATTAAAACCCCTGAAGAACCATTGAGTCTTTTTCTTTTACAACTTGATTTGTTCAAGGAGAGAATTGCTAAGTTCCCTGAAAACATTCCTAAACTTAGAAATCGGATTATTTGTTCATCAAGTACAGAATCGTTAAAAGTAAAACTGAAAGGACAACATATAAATTTAGCAATCACTTCGCCACCCTATATCAAAGCTATAGATTATATTTACAATCAGATGGTTGAATTATTTTGGATTGGAGATTTATTTGGCATACAAACACAGTCAAAACAGAATGAAAAGAAAAAAGAATACATTGGGACAAAACATTTTCATAAAAAAGAGTTTGTAAAATATACACCGTTTGAAACAACTATAGGAATTAAAAAACTGGACAATAAGATTCAAAAGGTATTTAAAACAGACAAGATAAACGGGCATAAACATGCCTACATTACATTCAAATATTTTGTGGGTATGGAAAACCACTTTGCAGAAATATCAAAATGCTTAGACAAAGGCAGGCATTATATAATGGTAGTCGGCGACAGTTCAGTAAGCAACATTTTCTTTTATACTGCTAACTTTTTGACGGAAATTGCGGAGCGAAATGGTTTTAGAATAACCAACAAGTGGGGCTACAAAATCAAGAATCGTTATATGAGATTTGACAGAAATGGACGAGGTGGAATAATTGATATTGATTGGGTTTTAGATTTAGTTAGAGTATAAATTTTGAAAAGAATAGCAAGTAGGGTCTTGAAACATCAGTTTTTTATTCTGCCTGTTGAACACATCACCTTAAAAGGAGTGTGCTATGAATAACAAAGGATTGTCGGAAGTCTTGCAGTCCTCTTCACTGCTTGGTCAGGTCGTAGGCGCAGAGAAACTCTTTCTCTCGGGCCGCCGGAAACGGGGAGAAGATCTCGAGAGCGCGGTGAGATTCTTTCTCGAGTTCCTGCACGGCTTTGAGAGTTTTGATT
The DNA here is from genome assembly GCA_016873615.1 of Nitrospira sp. Lineage (GTDB taxonomy): Bacteria > Nitrospirota > Thermodesulfovibrionia > Thermodesulfovibrionales > SM23-35 > VGWX01. Next base: position 68,483 of record VGWX01000001.1, read on the forward strand.
TTGATGGTCCATGTGTAACGGTTTTTGGATCAGCGCGCTTTCAGGAAAGACATCGCTACTACGAACTGGCGCGCGAACTTGGACGTGCGCTCGCCAATGCAGGCTATGCTGTCATGACAGGAGGCGGACCAGGCATCATGGAAGCTGCAAACCGCGGCGCCAAAGAAGGCGGGGGCTTAAGCCTCGGCTGCAATATCAAGCTACCATTTGAACAGAAACCAAATCCATACCTCGACAAGTTCATCGAATTTGAGCACTTTTTCGTGCGCAAGGTGATGCTTGTAAAATACTCCACTGCATTCGTCGTGATGCCGGGCGGGTTTGGCACGCTTGATGAGGCTTTCGAAGTGATTACGCTCGCTCAGACCGGAAAACTTGAGCGATTTCCAGTCGTAGGCATGGTCAGGGAATTTTGGGACCATCTCCGCCGGTTCATGAACGACACCATGCTGGCTGAGGGCACCATAAGCAGCGAGGACATGGATTTGATCCACGGAGCAAACACGGTTGAGGATGCCATTCGCATTATCCGGGGGCTCTCGCGCGGAAACTTTTAATCTAAAAAAAATGCAATTAACCACAGAGAACACGGAGAAATATTTTGATAATAAAAGAGAACTTATCAGTTTTTACAATTTCCTCTGTACACTATTTTATATAGGATTGAATCTTAATTGTTTTTAAAATATACATGAGGACACAGAGAATTGCTTGAAACTAAAAGTCTTTTAAAAGTTTAAAATACCTCTGTGAACTCTGTGGTTTTATCTAAAGGCATTTTTGAGTTCATAAAAAGATATTGCAGGGCAATTACTTATGAATAAGGATAGTAAAATTTTCCCGCGCAAGACACTTGATTCCCTCCATCTATCCAAAGAAGAGAGGGAGAAAATTATGGAAATCGCACTTGAGCGGATGGTCATGATCAATGGCAAGGCATATGGATTGGAGGATGATGCAGAGCCGGATGTAGTAGTCGATTGTGCATCGATAACTGCAACATGCAAGGCTTTCTGCTGCGCTTATGCCTTTGCCCTGACTCAAGAGGAAGCTAAAAAAGAGTTTTACAAGTACAATGCTGAAAAGCCCTTTTACATTGCCCGGGACACTGATGGATACTGCCCGTATCTCGACCGCACAACCTTTAAATGCGGCATCCATGATAAACGTCCATTGCGATGCAGGAAATATGCCTGCCCTCAGGCTAAGAAGCTATATAGTTTATGTAAGCAAGCAAAATGGTAGTCGCAGCAACGTGTCTATACCCTGAGACGGCCTATATAGAAATTCTTGTTTTTTAGACCAGCTTCTTTACAGCCTTTGCCTGCTTGGCAACCGTTTTCTTCACAACCTTTACCTGCTTGGCAACTGTTTTCTTTACATCCTTTACTTTTTTGGCAACATCTTTCTTTACGCTTTTTACCTGCTTGGCAACCTTTTTCTCAACTTTCTTCACCTTCTTGGCAATTGTCTTAATTTTCATCTTTACCTCTTTCTATAAAGTATTTACATCTTCATGATGTAACTGAAATCTTTTGCACGTTGAATCATCCTACCAGACATCCCCCCTATTGTCAATCATCATCATGACTGCTGTCATCATCATCATGACTGCATAATCATACTATTGTTTATCTTATCGGGAATCATCTGCCCCTTTGCTGCCTTTTGCCTCATTCAGTTTCTCCAATACCTGCGTAAACGCTGCAAACAATTCATCAGACAATCTCTGCACCTTCTCCATTCTCTCTATAGCCTTGAGAATAAGGCTGTGCAAATCATCCTCTGAAACAGATGCATCCAAAAGCTCCAGCGTTCCCTTAACAGTTGTTATGTGCTCACCTATTTTGTCTGATATTTCTTTTAATCTATTATTAATCTCTGACATTTACTTCTCCCTCTCAATTTGATTTAAACAAAACATAAATAGAAAATAAAAACCTTAAAATAATTATATACGAAATCCCTTCAACTGCGTACCGGCAGCAGTTCGTGGTATTATATTATGTTGCAAAAAAATACTTATCCTATGAAAAAGTCACATTATCTCATATGGCTTGGAATCTCTGCTGCTGCAGGGACTTTCCTTGGCATGCTTGCTGAACGGAAACATCCTGCAAAAGGCAGTCTCTTCGGCGCAGCTGCAGGCGTTGTTGCAGGTTCTGTTGTCGCAGGTGTTTATCAGTACGTTACCACAGGAGAAAAGGTTCCGTATTATTCCAAGTCGTCTGCCTTTTACGATGAACTCAATACGCTCTGAACTTTGATAATCCTCATTTACCCTCCGGTTGCAAAGCCATGCGAACCGCCTGCAGGCATTGCGAGGCTTTCGGCCATACTTCGGATAAGCGGAGTTGATCACCAACTCCTTGATGCGAATATAGAGGGTCTCCTTTATCTGCTCAGGGGGCCTGTCACCCCTGAAAAAGCGCGTGATGCGTGGACGAGGAGGGCATTCCGCAATCGTGACCGCAACCTTTCTTCCATGAGAGACCCCTTTTTATACCGGCATATCGACCGTTACAAGAGGGCAGTCAGGGATACAGGCAGGGCCCTTGCTAAAATTTCCCGGTCTGACACCGCAGTGGGGCTGGTGAATTACGAACATGACGGGCTTTCTCCCTTAAGGAGCAGCGACCTTCTGGCTGCTGCAGAACGACCTGAACTGAACCCCTTTTATACGTATTTCCGGTCGAGGATTGAAGGACTTTTCCGCGAGAAAAAGCCATCGGTGGCAGGCATCTCCCTCAACTATCTGAGCCAGGCATTGTCTGCCTTTTCGATGATCGGTTTCATACGGCATGAATTTCCGGGGATAAAAGTAATTTTGGGAGGAGGGCTTATTACATCATGGTTAAAAAGTCCCTTCTGGAAAAATCCCTTCTCCGGACTTGCAGATGAGCTTGTAGCAGGGCCTGGCGAGTATCATCTCCTGTCGCTCCTTGGGATTGATACTGCTGAAAAAGAAATGCCGATGCCGGATTATTATGATCTGCCGTGTGACAGTTACTTTTCACCCGGTTTTATCCTGCCCTATAGCGCTTCTGCAGGATGTTACTGGAACAGGTGCGCTTTCTGTCCTGAGAATGCAGAAGGCAATCCTTATGTTCCTATCCCGGCGCAGAAGGTTATTTCAAACCTAAAGACCCTTACGGAAAAGACCAATCCCGTGCTTATCCACCTTCTCGACAATGCTGTAAGTCCGGCTCTTCTCAATGCGCTTGCCGGCGAAAACTTAAGTGTTCCGTGGTACGGATTCGCGCGCATCGGCCCCCATCTGACTGATCCTGATTTCTGCATGTCTCTCAAACAGGCCGGATGTGTAATGCTGAAACTTGGCATTGAATCAGGGGATCAGGAAGTGCTCGATGCACTCCGGAAAGGGATCACTGTTGAAACAGCTTCTGCTGTCCTGAAGAACCTGAAAAAAGCAGGAATAGCTGCCTATGTCTACCTCATCTTCGGGACACCGGTGGAGACTGAGAGAGCTGCTAAGAAGACCCTTGAATTCATTGTTAAGAACAGCAACAGCATAGACTTCCTGAATCTCGCTATATTTAATATGCCCGTCTGTGGGGTAAACAATCCGGGACTCGAGACGAGAGGATTCTATGAAGGAGACCTTTCCCTTTACACTAACTTTACCCACCCATATGGATGGGACAGAAAGCATGTACGGTTGTTCCTCGAAAATGAATTCAAACGACACCCTGCAGTTTCGGCAATCCTCAAAAACGAACCTCCGGTATTTACCTCAAACCATGCACCGTTCTTTGTGATGGGACGTTCGGGAGATAGAAAAAAGCAAAAATCGTATTCTTATAACGCCAACGCCTCTTCACATTTAAAAAAATGTTGACGAAACAATTTTGAAAAGCTAAAAAATTAGAGGTATAATATTGTGAAAATTATGCAAAGAAGAGACGATAACCAGATCAAACAGGATTTCAGATTGCGCCAAAACCTTCAGTATCTTGCCATATCTTTAACGCTGTTGTTTCTTTTATTTCTTGTCTTGCTTTATAAACGTCCTGATCTCTTCGGAGAGTTTTCAAAGAGTAGTATCTTTTCAGCGCAGGTTTTACTCATTGCAGCCTTTATCGTGTTCAGCGTCTTCAACTGGAGATGCCCTTCATGCAATAAATATATCGGCAATGATATAAACAGACGCATATGCAAAAACTGCGGGACAAGATTGAGATAAAGGAACGATTATCCGGCAAGCAGACAACAAATAAAATTCAGAAAACTTCCTCCATTATCATTTTTGGTTCTTTCGTATGAGGTTCCAAAATCTTTTCGATTGCTGAAAAACATAGTGTATCTGCTGTTTTGTGACTGTCAATTGACAGCAAGGAATCAATCAGGGGCATATGAAAGAATATGATGCATGATCTTACTTCGGCTTATTGATAAATAAATTCAAAGCGTACCGTAATTGCCGCAATATATCATTATTAATCATTATTAATCATTCTTGACTCCTGATGATTGCCTATATAACATTATAGTTCAGTCGATGCCTGAAGTCAGGCCAAATATGGCATAGTATGGCATAGTGACAGATTGACTTTGTTTTTGGGTTTAATTGCGTCCATCAGTTAAAATATCTGCATGATACAGGTCAGTAACCTTTACAAGGCATACGGCACTCAGGTCATATTCGATGACATCGGGTTTACGGTCAACGCAGGAGAACGTATCGGGCTTGTGGGCAGGAACGGCCATGGCAAGACGACTCTCCTCAGGATGATAACCGGTGAGGAAAGACCTGATGAAGGCGTTATCAGTATTCCCAATAATTACACGGTCGGCTATCTCTCACAGCACCTTGCGTTCAGCGAAGATTCAGTGCTAAGAGAAACCTGTCTCGGTCTTAAAACCCCTGATGACGGCAGGGATGAATCCTATAAGGCAGAGACGATCCTGATGGGCCTCGGGTTTTCGATGGAGGATCTTTTACGCCATCCCCTTGACCTATCCGGAGGCTTCCAGGTCCGTTTGAATCTTGCAAAACTGCTCGTCTCTGAACCAGACCTGCTTTTACTTGACGAGCCTACCAACTACCTTGACATCGTCTCGATACGATGGCTCACAAGGTTCCTTAAGGGCTGGAGGGGGGAGCTTATCCTGATCACCCATGACAGGGAGTTTATGGACAGCGTAACCACCCATACCATGGGTATACACCGTAACAAGATACGGAAGATAGAGGGCCCCACCCATAAGCTATACCAGCAGATACTCATGGAAGAGGAAGTCTACGAACAGACGAGGATAAATGAAGACAAGAAACGAAAGGAAACAGAGCAGTTCATAAACAGGTTCAGGGCCCAGGCAACCCGGGCGCGGGCAGTTCAGTCAAAGATAAAGGCCCTCCAGAAAAGAGAGAAACTTGAAAAGATGTCCGGGATAAAAGACCTTGAATTCGAATTTATCCAATCACCATTTACAGGAAAATGGCTGATCGAGGCAAAAGATATCTCCTTTTCGTTTGAGCCGGAAGGTCCCCGGCTTATAGACGGTCTGAATCTGACCCTCGGCAAAAAGGACAGGATTGCTGTCATCGGGAAAAACGGGAAAGGCAAGACAACTCTGCTGAACCTGCTGGCCGCTGAATTGCAACCACTCAATGGTTCAGTGGCCCACCATGTGCACTTAAAACTTGCCTATTTCGGCCAGACAAATATCCAGCGGCTCACTGCTGAAAATACAGTCGAAAAAGAGATACTGGATTCACTCCCGGATTACAACAGAAACGCTGCACGGAACATCTGCGGCATCATGATGTTCGAAGGTGATACTGCGCTTAAAAAAATAAAAGTGCTTTCCGGAGGGGAGAAAAGCAGGGTGCTTTTAGGCAAACTTATTGTCAGCCCTGCCAATCTGTTATTGCTGGACGAGCCCACCAACCACCTTGATATGGAATCAGTGGACTCTCTGCTTGCGGCTATAGACGCATTTTCAGGCGCTGTTGTAATCGTAACGCACAGCGAAATGATTCTGAATGCAGTTGCCACACGGCTTATTGTTTTCGATGACGACAGCGTAAAGGTTTTTGAGGGCACATACCAGGACTTTCTCGAAAGAACAGGCTGGAAAGACGAGACTGAGTCTACAGTCCGCAGCAGGCAGAATTCAGGACAAAAGGGAAACGCTACAAACAAGAAAGATTTAAGGAGGATTAAGGCTGAATTAATCAACAGCCGCTCCAGAACTCTCGTGCCGATTCAGTCGAGGATACTTGAAATGGAAGAGACCATCACCCGGCTTGAACAGGGCATCGAGCAGGATACAAAAGCGCTCATTAAGGCTTCTGTGAAAGGGCACGGAGAATCGATCAGGCAGCTTTCTGTCTCGATTCATGAGTCAAGACAAAAAATCGACATCCTCTTTGACGAGCTTGAAACTCTCACCGATGAGCTTGGTGTAAAATCAAGGGAGTTTGAGGAAAGGTTTGAGGCGCTGAAAACAGCAGGCGGTTAGCATATCACGGCTGTAAAGAAATGTAAAAAGGGAGGTTGTTGTGGAACGAATCCTTATAAAAGATATTCTTTCCGATGCGTATCTCGGAAAACCGGTTACTGTATGCGGATGGGTAAGGTCGAAGCGGGAGTCAAAGGGGTTTGCCTTCCTTGTTTTGAGCGATGGCTCCACACAGGAAACGCTTCAGCTTGTCATAAACAGCGGAGCTCCCGGGTTTCAACAGCTTCTTCACTGTAATACCGGAGCTGCCATCCTGGCAAAAGGCATACTCAAAGAATCTCCTGCAAAGGGCCAGAAGTTTGAAATGGAAGTTTCCGAGCTGGAGGTCTTTGGCGAGGCAGATCCTGAAAAATATCCATTGCAAAAGAAGGGGCATACCCTCGAATTCCTCAGAGAGATTGCTCATCTCAGGCCAAGGACAAATACCTTCGGTGCAGTATTCAGGCTGCGCAATATACTTGCCTCTGCAGTCCATGAGTTTTTCCAGGACAGGGGATTTGTCTGGGTACATACTCCTGTTATCACATCCAGCGACTGTGAAGGCGCAGGAGAATTGTTTTCAGTGACTTCATTTGATCTTGAAAACCCTCCGGGCAAAGACGATGGAGGGATAGATTTTTCTCAGGACTTCTTCGGCAGACGAGCTTTCCTGACCGTAAGCGGTCAGCTTGAGGCAGAGTTTCTGGCGATGTCACTCGGCAATGTCTATACCTTCGGTCCGACGTTCAGGGCTGAGAACTCCAACACAACACGCCATCTCTCAGAGTTCTGGATGATCGAACCGGAAATGGCCTTTGCTGACCTGAAAGACGATATGAGACTGGCAGAGGATTTTTTCCGCTTTCTATGCAGGAAGGCGCTTGAAAAAGGGGAAAAGGAACTTTCTTTCCTTGAAAACCACTACAAGAGGATTTCACCCGAAGAATTAAGAAAGCTTGCAGACACTTCCTTCGTCCATATGTCTTACACAGACGCGATAAAAGAATTGCAGGGCGCAAAAGAGAGATTTGAATTTCCAGTCGAATGGGGCTCTGATTTACAGTCTGAACATGAGCGGTATCTAACAGACAAAGTCATCAAAGGACCCGTCATAGTGTTTGACTATCCCAAAGACATCAAGGCATTTTACATGAGACTGAATGATGATGGCAGGACAGTTGCTGCAATGGACATGCTGGTTCCGAAGATCGGAGAAATCATCGGCGGAAGCCAGCGTGAAGAGAGGCTGAGTGTTCTCGAAGAGAGGTTAAGGCATTCGGGGATTCCGGTCGAACACCTTCAGTGGTACCTTGACCTGCGCAGGTTTGGTTCAGCGCCTCACGCAGGATTCGGACTCGGCTTTGAAAGGCTGGTGCAATACATTACCGGAATGGTCAATATTCGCGATGTAATCCCATGCCCGAGAGCGCCCAGGGAAATCGGTTTCTGAAGCCTCGCAGGGAGGAACGACTGAGAATGAGCGAGAATACTCTGTCCTTAGTTCAATCAGAAAAGTTTGTGACTAATCTGGGCTAAAGCCATTTTACCTGAGGGTCTCTCTTCGGTGGGCGTTCAGGATAACCCTTTGGATAACCGATGAGGATAGGGCCGAATATCCTTTCATCCTCCACTAATTCAAGCAAGCCTCTTACCTCAGCATCCTCAGTTACCATAGCCCCGAAACCAACCCAACAGCTTCCCAGTCCCAATGAATGGGCAGCAAGCATCATATTCTCACAGGCCAAAGGACATGAATGATCCGCATACCGTCCGGAACCAATAACAAAGATAACTGCAGGAGCAGAATAGTAAACAGGATCCTTTAACTCTCTATAGAGTTTTTCTATCATCTGGTATCTTCCTGGATCAGCATCTTTAACAATTTCCAAAATCTTCTTTGCATTCGGCAGCGCAGCGCCGAGGAGCTTTTCTTTGATCTTCTTATCTTCGACAACGACAAACCTCCACGGCTGGCTGTTCATTGCAGATGGCGCTTCATTCCCAGCCTCTATTATCATGTTGATGATATCCCTTGGAATGGTCTTTGACTCATAAGATCTCACTGACCGTCTCTTCCTGATTGCCTCAATCACTGCGTTCATTTTCCCCTCCTATATGTTTATGTATTATGGGATGTAGAGCCTGCCCATAAAGTCGTATTTTGTCATTGTCTGGCTTGACCGGACAACCAGTCCCGAAAGCTTTCGGGATTGAAAACACTGATCCCCATAAGATAAGTAAATTTATGTTAATTTTTTGATTATATTTTTGGCGAGGTTATTATTGATTTCTCTGTGTCTTGGTATTGGCTGCACAGCTTTTGACTTTGGATTTTGATACCAGCCGTGTTTCCCTCCGTGTCTGATAAAGACACACCCAATCTTTTCAATCTCTCTTATTAAATCTGTTCTTTTCAAGAGACTTGGAGTTCTGCAACTCTACGGACACATGGGATATTGCCGCTCGTAAGTTCCTTGAAAATATCTTTTAGATTATCTTCAAGTTCTTCAACTGACTCCCCTTGCGTCATGTAATCAGGATACTCTTCCAAATATCCAAGCCACATTTCTTCGTCCTGCCAATAAATATATTTTATCTTTTCCATATATAAATTATATTCTCCAAAAGAAAAAACTTCAAATCATCTATTCATATTTTTTGACTTAACGACAGAGCTCCCAGGTGCGGCGTTTGTCATGCCGCATCCTGTGGAGTGACAGGTTATGCGATTTTTTTCTGCCTCTTGATAATTTCAGTCAATGATCTTAATGCTTTGTTTACAGAGTCATGATCAGGGAAGTATTTTGCAACATCGGGTTCAATGACTACAACATTTGTTCCTTCTGCATACCTTTTTGCATACTTCCCCCGAATGCCTTTGCTGAAATCATATTCTTCCAGCATGTCAGGGTCTTTTCGCATTCTCTTCATACTGCTTCCTTTCCTTTTTTGTTGTTTTTCTTGCGCTTATTATTCTGATTTTGTCCCCTATTTCTATATGAACAATTACCAACAGACGATTCTTGCAGGAATTTCCAATTAGAATTAGTCTGTCTTCTTCCTCAGAATGCAGAGGATCATAAATTGTCAATGATAAATCATCTTTGAAAGCAGTGCTTGCCTCATCAAAAGAAACACCGTGAATTTTTATGTTCTTCTTTGCTTTGTCTGTATCCCATTTAAATAAAAGCATAACACCTCATCTTGGGATTATTATAGCTTGCGTAAATCGGTTTGACAATAAAGTGTTGGAAAATTATTGATGGGCATAACAACGAGATCAGCAGGTCCCCCGCTGAAACGACTGGTTGGACAATCATTTTCCTATCCTATGCTCAGTCACTCAGTAAGTTGTCAAAGTTGGCAACGTCCCCTCTCCTATCCCCTCTAAGGAAAAGGAAATAGAATTTTATCTTTTCTATTTCCGATTAGGATCGCTTTTTCTATTGACATTGCGGGGCATTATAAGTGTTAGGTGTAATATTGTTTTCTTGACTTTCTGGCCTGTGCCAGTGCCTAACCACCATATGTTACCCGTTAGTCTAAGCTTCCCTTACCTATATTGCAGTTTGAACAAAGGGTTCACAGAATCTGTTCTTAACTCTGCAGAAACACGTAGAATATCTTCAATTACTAATACGGTCATTAGTAAGTACAAAGGGATAAAACAAATATCCTAAAATGCTTTTTAATGACCAGTCTATCTGAATGCCGAAAAGATTGTTGAGCCGCAACCCTATGCCTGACAGGATAAGGTCTGTCAGCGCAACAATCCCAAGAAATGCGAGAAGAAGCGCCATTATTCCAATAACCATCTTCACACCTTCATTTGCACCATTAATAATCGCTTCCATCAGTGAAGACTCTTTTTCATAATGCGGTTCCATATTAATACCCAGGGTCTCAGGTTTTTCTGTTTCAGGCATGATGATCTTTGATATCACAATAGCTGCAATGGCAGAGAGGATAGATGCAGAAACAAGGTGGCCTGCTATAGTAGGGAACTGTTTTTACAACAGGAAGACATAGAGGGCCAGGACATTGGAGGCTGTAGTTGACATGCCCGCAGCAAGGATTGTGCAGTATTCAGAGCGGGTCATGCTGCTAAGATGTGGGAATATAGTCATGTTTGCCTCAACACCCACAAAGATATTGCTTGATACACTGAGGGATTCTGCACCGCTTATTCTCATCAGCTTTGTAAAAACCTTTGAGAAAATTTTTATGAGTCTGGGCATTATTCCGGCATAGTAAAGCACTGCCATAAGACTCGCAAAGAATATAATCGTGGGCAAGGCCTGAAATGCGAGGATAAAACCCAAAGATTCTTCACCAGCCTCATTTATAGTTCCTGGCGGAAGGGCGAGCCTGCCAAAAAGGAATCTCGTTCCGGCAGTTGAGCTCTCAAGCGCTTTAACCACCGCATCGTTTATGAAGAGGAATATCCCTGAACCTGCAGGCACAATAAAAATGAAAAATGCCAGCATGAGCTGAAGCAGAGTCCCCCAGATGATAACACGCCAGTTGATTGCCTTTCTGTTTGCAGAAAGCAGCCAGGCAAAGGCCATAAGAAAAAATATACCCGAAAAACTTATGAGGTTATACACACTGGTTGTCTGCTATTTAACCAATCTCTTCTATTATTGCAGCAGCTAATAAAGGGAACATAATCTCATGGTGTCCGGTCAGGGCATAACACGTGCCTCTATTCATGGTCGGCCTTCTGAGCACATTCTCTGCAGGCCTGTAATGCTGGATAAAGTCCATGTTGACCGTTGTAATATTCTCAACCTTATTGCCGAGATTTCTCGCTACTGTCAATGCTTTCAGGAAAACCTCGGGCATGATGACGGCAGAACCGAGATTGATGTAAACACCGCCTTCAAGATCAGATACAACAGCGGAAAAAAGCCTGAAGTCCCTGAAGCTCCCCTCTCCTATAGCCATACCGTCAGCCTCAGGATGCATATGAATAATATCAGTGCCGATTGCGACATGCACGGTTGCAGGGATGCCAAGCTCATAGGCATTGGCAAAAATACTTCTGTTCTTAAACCTGAAAGAACTTCTGTAAATCATCTCCCCTACGGATTGTCCTATGCCGAATCCCTTCTTAAGACCATTTTTTATGGCCTTATTCAGATATGTCCCGGTCTCGTCTGCCATTCCAAACGTTCCTTTGCAGAGCTCTTTTCCGACATCTTCAGAAGTGTGCCCTATATAAGACAACTCAAAATCATGGACTATACAGGCGCCGTTTGTGGCTATCGCGGTTATAACTCCCTTTTTCATAAGGTCTATGATCAGGGGTGAGAGACCCACTTTGATCGGATGTGCTCCCATACCAATAACTACAGGCCTGTTATTCTTTCTTGCCTTAACTACAGCAGCAACAGCAGCCTTAAAGTTTTTCGCGGCAAGGATGTCCGGGAGTGAATCGAGAAATCTCCGGAATGTTTCACCTTTTGCAGGAATTGACGCAACAACAGCTAAAGAGACTTTGCTTTTTCTTTTACTTATTGAACAGGTCTTAACCTTTTTTAGTGATACAGGTTTATATTTTGTCATGGAATTAATATTACCACAAAAGCCAAATTGAAGCATTCGGAATGCAGATAATCTTATAGATAAGACCCCTGCGCTAAGAACACAGCGATGTCATATTGAAGAAAATATGCATCCTCTATCATACAAGGGGAGGGGATTAAGGGGAGGGTGAAAGAAATAAATATCTAACACCCTCTCCCTAACCCTCCCCCCTCAAGGGGGGAGGGAAATATCTGGAAGCTAAAATTCATTGAAATGAATCATAAATACTGATAACCTATTAAAAAATATAGAGGGTTTAGAAATGCCATTTCAGGATATATTGGACAGGCATGAAGATATCAGAAAAACGGAATATCATCATGAAATCCTTGTAAAAGGTTCAGACTTTCAGGCCTGTAAAAAAAAGGTTTTGCTTTTTTTTGAAAAATACCAGCTGGTCCGTTACTCTTACATTGCGATATTGGAAAATAAATCCCTCTCTGCTGCAGACTCAGGGTTTGAGGACAGACTGAATGAAGCAATCCTGAAAAACCGGCAGATAGTCAATGATCTTATAGAGAAACTTCAGGCAGAAGAGATAAAAACCCTTAATGACCTGAAAGCGCTTCCTCATGGCTATAAGTCAAAGATGCTGCATGTCATCACTCATTTCCTGGATGGGTTCTTCGGGATAGATACATATTTTTACAGTCTTGAAGACGACTCCCACTGGGTTACAGAAGAGTCTCTTGAGAAAATCAATGCCTCGCCTTCTGATTACTGGCTTTTATCCTTAGAGGCTAAAATTTAGGCATCCTATAATATCCCGTTAAATGCACAGGATTCTGAAAAGGAACCTTTGTTGCTTTTATACCCCGTTTTATGGTAGTTTAAACATCTAAATTAATCAGGAGGATTGAATTGCCGGCAAAAGCAAGACCAAAGAAAAATCTCTCAGCCATGAAAAGGGCGAGACAGGCTGTAAAAAGAAATCTTCGCAACACGAGTGTATTGAGCTCTGTTAAAACTATCATAAAGAAAGTTGAAGAGGCGATTGCTTCAGGCAACAGAGAAGACGCAGGCAAAGCCCTTCTCAAGGCTGTTTCAGCGCTCAATAAGGCTGCTTCAAAAGGTGTTATTCATGATAATACTGCTTCAAGGAAAATATCCCGGCTTACGAAGAAGGTAAACGCCCTTCCTGCAGCCGGAGCAGCTTAATCAGCAGATACTCCATAGGGAAGATTCTCCCTGAGCTTTTAATATCTTTATCAACACTGTTTAACAGTTCGAATACCCTGAGAAGATATTCATTTTCTGCCTGATTGCCGCCTGAATGGATATGGCGTCCGTATTGCCAGTTCAGGGCGCCAATCAGGCTGTAATCGTCTGAGGTCTCCTGTAATGTCTTATAAATCCTGAAGACTCGCCCGGGATCTCTTCCCCTGAGTGCATTTGTGAGGTCAAATATACTGTAAAGCCTACCCCCTGTAACTATTTCAGAGATGTCATCCGTATGAACCTTTTCCTTGCCCAGCAGGGAAATCTTCTCGATCTCTGCTGCAAGCAAACCAAGGTCCGGACCATGAAGGCCTATTAAAAAATCGATTGCGTCATCAGATATTTCCATGCCCTTTATCCGAGCCCTCTTTTTTATCCAGAAAGGGATTTCTGATTCTCTCATATCGAGGGATATAGGTTTTAATGCCTTGAATTTCTCCCTCGCATCTTTGCTTAATAACCCGCTATGGAGTATCACAAAGACTGAACCCTCGGCCGGATTTGATATATATACATGCAATTTTTCAAGGTCTTTCTTTAATAGCTTCTGAATGTTTCCTGAGAGGATAGTAAATCTTCTCCCGCCGAAGAAAGAAACTGTATTTGCCACATTCAATATCTGCTCTAATGTTATGCTGTCTTCTCCCTGCATTGTAAGATCCAATATGTGGAAATTGAAATCTCTTTCGGTCTCAGGCACAAGTCTCTTTATCTCATCCATAGCTTCCCTGATGAGAAACAGATCTGATGCGTAAAACATATAAACAGGGGCCGGCAAACCTTTTTCTACTGCGTTAAGAAATGTCTGGAAGCTCATTGATAAAGAATAATGCCGACTATTTCCATAGCCATATCTCTCATGGCCTTTTCTGAGGCCAGCTCTTTAGATGCGATGAGGTTATTCAATGGTCCGGGGCCTGAAAAAGAGATTATAAACGGAGAGCCTGTATTTTTTAATTCCTTAATCTTTCCTGAAGGGTCTGTAAGGATGAAATTCCCCTTGATTACTACTTCATATTCTGTTGCTATGTCTGATTTTTCCGAGAGTATGAGCAATTCGAAATGATTAATTCTACCGCTCAGTTTATATCCTGCATCACGATTAACAGAAACCCCATGTTTTAAAAACTCATCTGTAAGCGCCCTATAGAGTATGTCCTGAAGTTTAGGCTCAATAGTTACATTCTCTATTTTTCCGATCTGGATTGCCTGAAAAGGAAGAGATGCCTTGTTCTGGATCGAATAACCACAACCAAATAAGCATAGAGCATAGAGCATAGAGCAAAGAATGAGGAAAGAGCACAAGATATAACTAATAGTTTTTTTGCTTTCAGCTCTTTGCTCTTCGCTCTTCGCTCTCATCATTCCCCGATAACTATGTTAACCAATTTCCCCCTGACAATAATAACCTTTTTGATTGTTTTGCCGCCAATAATTTCTCTGACCCTGTTATCATCAAAGGCGATCTTTTTTATCTCATCATCAGGGATACCTGCGGTTATAATGATCTTTGATCTCAGCTTGCCGTTAACCTGCACAACAAGTTCGATCATATCTTCTTTTGCAGCCTCATTATCCCATTCGGGCCATTTCTGCTCAAATATGCTCGGCTTGTTTCCAAGCGCACCCCAGAGCTCTTCCGAGATATGGGGAGAAAATGGCGAGAGGAGAAGGAGGAGCTGTTCTATTGCAAACTTAAGAATACCCCATTCTTCATCCTTTTTCGGTTCAAATGCAGTTATTTCGTTTGCCAGTTCCATCAATGCTGCTATAGCTGTATTAAAGTGGTACTCCCGCTCGATATCCGTTGTAACCTTTTTAATTGTATGATGAGTCTTTCTATACAAGAGTAAAGTCTTGGCAGGTTCTCCGATCACTTTACGTTTTAAACTTAAACCTTCACGGTTTTTATATACGATCCCCCATAATCTGTTAAGGAATCTGTATGCGCCGTCAACGCCTTTGTCCGACCAGTCAAGGTCTTTCTCGGGCGGGGCAGCAAACAATGAAAACAGCCTTGATGTATCAGCCCCGTATTTCCGGATTAGATAGTTAGGGTCTACAACATTGCCCTTTGACTTTGACATCTTTGAGCCATCTTTAATGACCATGCCCTGAGTGAGAAGATTCTGAAAAGGTTCATTGATATTCAGAAGGCCAAGATCACGGATCACTTTTGTAAAAAACCTCGAATACAGGAGATGAAGCACTGCATGCTCAACGCCGCCTATATACTGGTCGACAGGCATCCAGTATTTGAGTCCTGATTCCCGTGTTATAATTTCCGATTTTAGATCTATATCTCCCTTTTTAAAGCAATACCTGATGAAATACCATGAGGAATCGACAAATGTGTCCATTGTATCGGTCTCACGCCTTGCCCTGCCTCTGCATTGAGGGCATTCGGCAAATAAAAAAGCCTCTGATTCAAGCAGCGGGGAGCTGCCCTTTCCGGTAATCTTCACATTTTCAGGCAGTATAACCGGCAGATCTTTTTCCGGAACAGGAACAATTCCGCACCTATCACAGTACAATACAGGTATAGGTGTGCCCCAATATCTCTGCCGTGAAATGCCCCAATCCCGTAATTTATAGTTGACAACAGCTTTCCCTAACCCTTTTTCTTCTATGAATTTAACTATCTCTTTCTTCGCAACATCGCTATGCAGACCAGTGAATTGGCCGGAATCAATCAGCACCCCTTCATCTTCGTAAGCCCCGGCAAGGAGTTCAGCATCCGGCAATCCCCCTGTCCCCCCCCTTAGTAAAGGGGGGTTAGGGGGGATTTCTGGCATAATAACCACCTGAACAGGCAGACCATATTTCTTTGCAAACTCAAAATCCCTCTGGTCATGGGCCGGCACAGACATAATGGCGCCTGTTCCATATTCCATGAGGACAAAGTTTGCCACATAAATAGGCACTCTTTCACCGTTTAATGGGTTAGTCGCACTGAAGTCAGTAAGAAGTCCCACCTTCTCGGTTTCTTTGCCATATTTTGCTTTCACCGCATCAAGGGCGCCTTTATCCTTAACGAGTTTTTCTGACAGGGGATGTCCAGGTGCGATACACATAAACTTAACACCGAATAAGGTATCAGGCCTTGTGGTAAATATCCTCAATTTCTCTCCGATCTCTTCAACCGGAAAATCAACTTCTACGCCCTCGCCCTTGCCGATCCAATTTTTCTGCATCAGGACTACCCTTTCAGGCCATCCATCCAATTCGTCACAGCTCTGCAGCAGCTCCTCTGCATATTGGGTGATCCTGAAAAACCACTGTTCAAGCTTCTTCTGGATAACCAGGCTGTCACAGCGCCAGCATTTTTCATCAATAACCTGCTCATTGGCAAGGACAGTTGTACAGGAGGGACACCAGTTGACAAAAGAATATTTTCTGTGCGCGAGCCCTCTTTCTAACATCTTCAGGAAAAACCACTGGTTCCATTTGTAATACTCAGGGGTGCAGGTCGTCACCTCTCTCTCCCAGTCATAACTCAGTCCCATGCGGTTAAGCTGTATCTTCATGTTATCAATATTCCTGCGTGTCCATTCTGACGGATGCACATCATGCTTAATCGCAGCATTCTCAGCAGGAAGTCCGAACGCATCCCATCCCATCGGATGAAGCACATTGTATCCGTGCATCCGTTTATATCGTGCGATCACATCACCGATAGCATAGTTTCTTACGTGACCCATATGAATCTCGCCTGAAGGATAAGGGAACATCTCAAGGCAGTAAAATTTTTTCTTATTGAGGGAGCCATCTGTTTTATAAAGTTGTCTCTCCGACCAGTATTTCTGCCACTTTAATTCAACTGCCTGTGGATCATATCTTTCTTCCAAATTAACCTACCTCCTGACAACAATAAAAAACTGACATAAATACCAATATATCAGCAAGAATTACATGAACGGTATTATAGCAAAAACGATGATTTCAGATAATGCGAAGGATGATCAGGCAGAAAGGTTTAACTGATAGGTGCTCCATTGCCTGCAGCTTGTGCATCTCCCTGACCATTCGGAAGCTGTATAAGCACAATTCTTACAACTGTAAGAGAGACTGAAAGCGCACTTGTGGGCATCCAGAGCCTTTTTGAATTCATGCATAGCCCGGTCCATCTGATGCCTCTTCATATAGAGGTTGCCCATCAGTTGATGCATTTCAGGATATATAGTGCCTCCTGTATCAACGGATGCCATTGTCTCAAACGCATCATCGATCATTTCGAGCCTGTAATAGAGTTTTCCAAGGAAAAACTTAATAACAGGATCATTCGGGTTTTTTGATATATTATTTTTGTATATCCTTATAAGCCTTAATGGTTCACCCACACTGATGAGCAGATCCTCAAGTCTCAGAAGGACGATCATAGACAATGTTTGCCCGTAACTCTTTTCGAGGAGGTTGATTGCCTCTTCTGTTTCTCCTTCCCTTAAAAGCACTTCAGCAAGTCCAAGGGTTGCAGGTATAAAGTCCTTTTCCAACCTTAATACAGTCCTGAACGCCTTTTTTGCTTTTTCAAGATCCCCGCTTTCAAGACTGTACCTTCCATACTCATATTTGTAACCGACAAGGTTCAGCCGTTCGCGGTTTTTATCTTTTTCTGCATGTTCGTTTTTCAGTATTGTTTTCTGCATAAAGACGATGTCATCCCATCTTTCCTGTTTTTCGAGTATATCTCTTTTTTTGTAAAGGGCAGAGAGATTTTTATCGTCCAAATCGAGTATTTCCTCAATGTACCTGAGGGCATCAGTCCATCTGCCTGTCTTTTCCATAAGCCTTTCAAGAGAAAACAAGACCTCGATGTTCCTGGGATTAAGATCCCTTGCCCTCTGATAATATTCACGCGCCTTTTGAAAATCATCTTCAGCAATAGCAATGTCTCCAAGCTGAAGTAAGGCAT
The DNA here is from genome assembly GCA_016873615.1 of Nitrospira sp. GTDB lineage: Bacteria > Nitrospirota > Thermodesulfovibrionia > Thermodesulfovibrionales > SM23-35 > VGWX01. The sequence goes on from VGWX01000001.1 coordinate 86,667, forward strand.
TGAGGTGCTCCGGTTCCTCTGTTAAGACGCCTGTGAGCAATTCTTTCGCTTCTGCCTGATTATGATGGGAGAACAGATAGTTTAATGCCTTTGAGTATAATTCCTGAACTTTTGCTTCTTTCTTCTGTTTTTTCTGGTACTGCAGACTATCTACATATCTTTTTGTATCTCTGACAACAAACACAAGGAGCATCGCGAGTGCTCCGATTACAATCGAAAGGAGTATGAGAGCGATCGTAGGGGTTTCGTAAACCTGACCGAACGGCATTTGTACAATAGTAACTTTTTGATTGTATATGGCAAATAAGGCGAGTGCTGCCAGGAACAGAACAAATATAAAAACAGCCAGTTTGCTCATTATTTATGATCCCAGAGGTATTCTTTTGGCGTCAATCCATAGTTTCTCAAGCTCATAATACGCCCTGGTCTGTTCTTCAAAGATATGAATGATGATATCACCATAATCCATCAATACCCAGAGGTTATTCTTCATGCCTTCAATTCCGAGCGGTTTAATGCCTGCCTCTTCAAATTCTTCTTCGATCTGTTCTTCTATGGCTTTTACCTGGGTGGTGCTCTCTCCCGAGCAGATGATAAAGAAGTCTGCTATTTGGGTCAAACCTTGTAAATCGAGGATAATAAGATCTTTAGCCTTTTTATCGAGTGCTGCCTTTGCTGCTTTGAGTGCTTTCTCTTTGTTTTCTAAAGTCTTTCCCTCCCTTCTTTTTTAAGTTAAAAGTGAAAAGCTAAGAGTTAAAAGTTTCTCACAGGTATCCTTTTCTGATTTAAACTTTTAACTACTAACTTTCAACTTTTAACTTCTGTAAAGCTTATTCTTAATTATATAGGATTGGACTTCTGCTGGCAACAGATATTTTATGCTTTTACCCTGTTCTATAAGCTTTCTGATCTCTGTTGAAGATATGCCTATCCGGGTAAGTCTGACAAGAACTGCCTTCATATTGCTTCTGAGTTTCGCTATATGCATTACAGTTTTCTTATTATCAAGGCGTTCCAGAATCGCCTTGCTGATTTTCATGTAAGGGGACATCTGCAGATCAGTGAATCTGAAGCCAGGCCTGGAGATGATTATAAAATGAGTGGCGGCGATGAGTTTTTCCGGTTGCCGCCAGTTGGGGATATCGAGAAAGGCATCTATTCCAAGGATAAAGTAAAACTCTGTCTCAGGATTCAGCGCGCTCAGCCCTTCGATTGTCTTTACTGTGTATGATTTTCCTTTCAGTCTGCCTTCTATATCTGAAAGTCTGAAAAAAAGGTTGTTCTTAATTGCAATCCCTGTCATCTCATATCTGTGCCTTGCATCTGCAATATCTTTTGTCTTGAGAGGTGGCTTTCCTGAAGGGATAAACAGGATATTATCCAAATCGAGATTTTCCCTTACCTCCTCAGCAGCCCTGAGGTGGCCATAATGTATAGGGTTGAATGTCCCGCCGAATATGCCGACTTTCAAGGGCTTTATTCCCTTAACTGCCCGTTGCCAAGCACAATAAACTTTGTGCAGGTCAGCTCCTCGATCCCCATCGGCCCCCTTGCATGAATCTTATCCGTGGATATCCCTATCTCTGCGCCAAGCCCGAACTGAAAACCATCGTTCAGCCTTGTGGAAGCATTCACAAATACAGCTGATGAATCGACCTCTTTAAGGAACCGCATAGCCTTAGCGTAATCGTTTGTCACTATCGCATCTGAGTGTGCAGAGCCATACTTCGCTATATGCGCCATTGCATCATCTATATCTTCCACTATTTTTGTATTCAGGATGAGGTCAAGATATTCCTTGTAAAAATCCTCTTCCTGAACCGCTTCAAGAGATGAATCTATCTTCCTTGTGAGCGGACATCCTTTCAGCGCAACACCGGCCTTTTTAAACCTCTGTATCATTGAAGGCAGAAAAGCCTTTGCGATCTTTTTATCAACGAGCATGGTCTCCATGGCATTGCAGGTGCCAGGCCGCTGAACCTTTGCATTAAAACATATCTCCTCTGCCATTTTCAGATCAGCATCCCGGTCAATAAAAATATGACATATACCTTTGTAGTGCTTGAGAACCGGGATCCGTGAGTTTTCAGTTACAGCCCGGATAAGCGCTTCACCGCCTCTCGGTATGATCAGGTCTACTATTCCTTCGAGCCTGAGCATCTCCATTATGGCTTCCCTGTCAGGCATATCAATAAAGGTTACCGCCCCTTGGTGAAGACCATTCTTTTTTATGACATCCCTTAAAACTTTTACAATCGCCTTATTGGAATGTATGGCCTCAGAGCCTCCTCTGAGGATAACAGCATTGCCGGCCTTAAGACACAGGCTTGCTGCATCTGCCGTAACATTCGGCCTTGACTCATAGATAATCCCGATAAGTCCGATAGGAACGCGCATCCTGCCGACTGTCATCCCATTCGGCCTCTTCCACATCTTTATAATTTCGCCTGCGGGATCAGGCAGCGCTGAAACCTCGATCAGTCCCTGAGCCATTTCATTTATGCGTTTATCCGTCAGTCTCAGTCTGTCTATTAAAGCCTTTGAGAGGCCCTTGCCCTCAGCATATTGAATGTCTTTCTTGTTCTCGGAAATCAGCTCCTTTGCCCGTTTCTGCAAGGCCTCTGCCATACCGAGAAGGGCTTCATTCTTCTGTTTTGAAGATGCCTTCGCGATCTGCCTTGCCCCCTCTTTTGCCTCAAGTGCCTTATCAAGGACATATTTTTTAATATCCATAAATTACCTCCTGATAATGTCTTGATAAATATACCATAGAATGTTTCGTAAGAGATATAACGGAAGATTTATATTCTCTGGACATTTGATAATATGCGCCGGAGAGAGAATATTTGAGCGGATTCTTTTGCCGATAGTCAACTAGATTCTATTAATAAAGAGGCAAAAGCCTCGCAGGGAGGAACGACCGAGAATGAGCGCAAATATTCTCTCTCCTGTACATGTCCTTAATGTGCATTTTATAAAAATGTACGTTAAAATGTCTTATGCCCCAGATTAAGGTTCTGCCAAGAGATTTACGAAACAAGATTGCAGCAGGAGAGGTGATCGAAAGACCTGCTTCTGTTGCAAAGGAATTGATAGAAAACTCAATTGATGCAGGGAGTACCGACATACAGATTGACATCCTCTACGGAGGAAAGCGTCTTATAAAGGTATCTGATAACGGGACTGGAATGGGGAAGGAAGACGCACTACTCTGCTACGAAAGACATGCAACAAGCAAACTGGGTTCTGAAGACGACCTTTTCAACATTAAGACAATGGGTTTCAGGGGAGAAGCCCTTCCATCCATCGCCTCTGTAACAAAAATGAAGATAATTACCGGAGAAAAAGGTTCCACTTCAGGTCTGTCAATCGAATTAGCAGGAGGCGAGGTTCGGGAGATAAAGGATTCCCCTTCTGCCGGCACAATGGTTGAAGTCAGAGACTTGTTCTTTAATACGCCTGCAAGGAAAAAGTTTCTGAAATCGAACAGCACTGAACTTTTTCACATTATAGATACACTCACAAAAGAGGCCCTTTCCCACTGGGAGATCGGCTTCAGACTTCGTTCTGACAACAAGGAAATCTTAAGCCTTCCTTTAGCCTCCGGCCCTAAGGAACGCATTCTGCAGGTCTACGGCGAAGAGTTTATGAAAGGCCTCACAGAGGTGAATAATCCCCCCTTGCCCCCCTTTAGTAAAGGGGGGTTGAGGGGATTTGTGAAAAGCCGGGATGAGGGACAATTGATTAATGTAAAGATGAATGCATTCATCTCAAAAGTCAATAATTTCAGAAATATGAAATCCCATCAGTTCATCTTTATAAACAGAAGACCGATAAAGGACCAGTCAGTGTCTCACGCAGTATATAAAGCTTACGAAGGCATAATCCCCCATGACAAGCATCCCGTCTTCTTTCTATTTCTCGACGTTGATCCTGCCAGTGTGGATGTGAATGTCCATCCGGCAAAACGTGAGGTCAGATTTGAGAATAAGGAATTGGTCTATCGCTTTATAAATAGCAGCATAAGAGAAGCTGTAAGGAGCGAGCGGGCTGAATATACTAAACAATTCACAGGAATTCCTGCGATAGATTTTCCCCCGCCTCATCCGGAGATTTCATCATCGCCTTACCACTTACCCCTTCCCACTCATGAATCTCAAATATCCGAAAATCTCGAACTGGCCTACAGGGCATTGTTGCCGTTCATATACCTCGGAGACACATTTATTGCCCTTTCAGGTAAAGGAGGGCTTACGCTCATCGACCATCATGCTGCCCATGAAAGGATTCTCTATGAAAGATTTCTAAGTGGGATTAACCTTAATTCCCATCAGCTGTTATTCCCAAGGCAGGTAAAGCTTTCACATAAAGAATACATGGTTATCCTTCAGAACCTCCATATACTCATAGACTTTGGAATTGAGACAGATGATTTTGGACATGATACTATTATTGTTCGCTCCTTACCCGATGTTTTAAGAGAAGCTGATATAAGAGGGATTTTCTCGGATATTGCATCATGTATTATCGAAGGTGTTGCGCCTGACAAATCTTTTAAAAAGGATCTTGCTGCACGGATTGCATGTCACAGTTCAGTAAGGGGCAAAGAAATCCTCAATCAGGAAGAACTCTCAAACCTTATTGCCGACCTTGAGCAGACAGAATACCCTGACCAGTGTCCTCACGGCAGGCCGACAAGAATCTTCTTTTCTCTGGACGATCTGAAGAAGATGTTTAAGAGGAAATGAACTTATCTAAATATTTTTGTGTATAAATCGGGAACCTTTTTGAAAAGTCTTTCACTGTAGCCATTGAAAGCTTTTTAATATCAATTTCGTCTACATCTATCGAGGCTATCCCCCTCGATGCAAAATAGACAAGGTCAAGAAATGCCTTCTCAGTCTTTGCAATATAGATTCCTCCCTTCATCTCATAGCCCCAGAAAAGCTCCTTTTTTATCTGTCTGAACTCTACATCCCTTTCTTCAACAGTTAGTCTTTTAGTTTTTCTTGTTGTGGCAAAGGTTAAAGTATAAGGCACAAGGTTAAGAACACTGTATCTCGAAAGCGCAGATTCGAATGAGAGGTAGTTTGGCATATAAAGGGATGCAGCAATTTTCTCTATGGATGGTCTTGCTGTAAAGAGGCGATAAATGCCCTTGCTCACCCTTTCCAATATGCCGCTATCAACCCATCGTTTAATTGTCACATATATGCTATCTTTGGGCAGACCGGTTAACTTTTCGAGATCTGTGACAGAATAAAATGGTTTGTTAAATCGCTCAAGGGACTTTATAAGCTCTATTGTCTTCATATCTTTAATGTATCAATTACGGGCCAGAAATCTTTTGGAAGGTATTTCCTTAATTCACGTACAAGTTCTCTTTTAGGGATTGAAATAGTATCAGGCTTATATTCCGTTTTAAGTTTCTGACATATATACCACAAATCAAAAATATCTTTTGGCTTTGCCCTCTCTTTTATACATGCAAGCTTGTCTTTAAATAATTGTTCAAGGGTAGCCACCCTGCCGAGACACTGTATAGTAGAAAGAGGGGATGACATAAGCGATAAATCAGATTTATATTTTTTATCATGCCTTTTAGATATCTCAACCTTTATCCTGAAAGGCGAAGGAAGATAGTCCTGATTAATTTTAATCTCTCCAAGATATGTGTAATATTTTTCCTCTAAATCTGTTAATGCAAGCTCTGGATACGGAGAAATGATTTTTTTGATAAGGAGACCGAATTTGTCCTTTAACTTATCCTCGGTAAGAGAGAAATCAAGGTCTTCAGAGAACCTCGGAGAACCGTAGACGAGCCTTAATGCTGTACCACCCTTGAATATAAGATAATTTCCCTCCGGAGAATCAAAAAGCCCTTTCAATAGTATAGTCTCCCAGAACTCCCTGACCACTTGAGTCATATCAATTTTTAAAGTCTTCGCCTGATTCTCCGCTATCTCTCGTTCCATATTTATTAACAGTTTTGTTAAGTTATAAGGAACTATATAATATCCATGAAGTTTTGTCAAATTTTAAATCATCGTCGTTGACATCAAACATACATTTTGATAGCTTATTAAAAGCATTGAGATGAAAATAGCAGAGTTTATACAAAGAATTGCAGTCAGGGAAAGAGACACTGGACTTATTTACAAAGGCATATAGCCATTATGGAAACCGACGGAAAAAAGGAAATTATCAATAGCCAAGTCTGACCACATAAATAGGAAATGAACAAAGTCATCATCCTTCTTGGACCCACAGGCGTTGGGAAGACCGGGGTATCTATCCTCCTTGCAAGGGAACTGAAAACGGAAATAATCAGTGCGGATTCAATGCAGATTTACAGGCATATGGACATTGGGACTGCAAAGCCTGCGCCTGAAGAGAGGGCTCTGATCAGACATCATATGATAGATATCGCTGATCCATGGGAGTCTTTCAGTACAGGGAAATACATCGCAGCAGTTGTGCCTGTTATTGAGCATTTGCATAGGAATGGAAAAATCCCTGTATTAGTTGGAGGAACAGGGCTTTATATTAAGGCAATGACTCGCGGCATCTTCAGCGGTCCTTCTGCGGACTGGAAATTGAGACAAGAGTTTCTCTCGATGGAAAAGGAAGAGGAAGGTTCTCTTTACTATTATCTCAAAGAACTTGACCCTGAAGCTGCACTAAAAATAACTCCGAAGGATATACGGAGAATCATCAGGGCTATTGAAGTCTGCCTGAAAAGCAATATCCGCATTTCAGATATGCAGAAAAATCTCACTCAACCGCTTCCATATGAGTTTATTAAAATTGGTATCACCCGTGACAGAAAAGAACTTTACAGGATGATCGAAGACAGGGTTGATGAGATGATAAAGATAGGACTCATTGATGAAGTAAAGAGATTAACAAATCTGCTGAAGGAAACGGAGACGCGGAGACACGGGAACGCGGAGAAAGAAAAATTCACCGATTTGCCGATTCACCGATTCGCCGATTCGCCTTTTCCTTCCATGCAGGCTATAGGATATAAAGAGATCGCCATGTGCCTGCATGGAGAGATTTCTTTAGACGAGGCAGTCATGGTCATAAAGCGGGACACAAAAAGGTATGCGAAAAGGCAATTCACCTGGTTCAGAAAAGAAGAACATATTCAATGGGTCGACATAACAGGCGTTCAGGACAGCAACGAAGTTTTTACAAGGGTCTTGAATACTCTTAAAACCAAGCTGTAAAAGGAAAATCTTGCAATATTAGGAAAAATACTTTATGGTAGAAGATATAAAAAATAAGGAGAACAGGTCATGTCAATCGCCGGCAAAGCTATAAACCTTCAGGACATCTATCTGAACCAGCTCAGGAAAGACAAAATTCCTGTTGTGATATATCTCACGAACGGGGTCCGGCTGAAAGGCACAATAAGAGGCTTTGATAATTTTGTGCTTCTCTTGAGAGAAAATACTAATTCGCTTATTTATAAACATGCTATATCGACTATAATACCCGAGAAAGATATAGAGATAGGATTTGAAGAGCAGTTATAACCTCAGGAATCCTATACCTGCTGCAGACCTCATAATAAAAGGCATGGTTTTAATAAAAAGGGGCAACCCGCCTGATCAAATAACCTTTGATCACAGAAATATCTTGAATGATTATTTTACAGGGAGGTATCAGTAAATGCTCAAGGCAATGCAGAAGCATCAAAAATATTTTTATGTCCTTTTCGTGATAATTATAATAAGTTTTATAGGCTGGGGTGTAGGCACTGTTGATAATACAGGAGGCGTCGAGGTTCTTGCAGAGGTAGGGGACTATAAAATAACAACTGAGGAATATTGGAAGACGTATGAGAGGGTATACCGTTTTTACAGGGAGATTTACAAGGACAAGTTTGACGAAGAGACAGAGAAAAAGCTGAACCTGAAAGAGAATGTTCTCGACTCAATGATTAATGAACATGTCCTCCTAATAACTGCCAAACAGACGGGTATCAGTGTAAGTGATGAGGAGCTCCAGGACTCAATAATCAATGATCCGGCTTTTCTGAAAAACGGAGTATTCGATAAGGATGTTTACCTGAACAGATTACGGTTAAACAGGATAACTCCGGAGTACTATGAGAACACAAAACGCCAGGAATTGACATTTAATAAAATGAAACGATTCATAGAATTGTCTGTTGATGTAACAGATATGGACATTAATATATCACAGCAGGTTTCAGGTAATGAAGAAATAGCAAAGATGCTCAGCCAGGCAAAACTCAGCGAGAAAAAGGAAAAGGCAGTTAAATCCTATATTGAAGGTCTGAAAAAGAATATCAAGATCACAGTCAATAAAAAGCTTATTGCCTGAACGATAAACTTGAAAACCCTCAGATTTTTGTAGTAGCATACATATCTTGTGCCGAAGTGGTGGAACCTGGTAGACACGCACGTTTGAGGGGCGTGTGGGGTAACCCGTGCGGGTTCAAATCCCGCCTTCGGCACCATAAAACTCCTTTCACAAAAAGAAAAGTACCCTTCAATCAAATTACAATTGTAAACTATGTTGAATTTCAATGTAAGATTTGGAACTGAACTGGTAAGACAAAGGACAATCTCGTCAAATCCCTCCTTTGGAAAAGGGAGAATTTGACGAGATTGGTGAAAAAGGTATCTTTTACGTATACCTACTTTTTCTTATGGCTTGCGCAGAATTTAGATTTTCCGGTTGCAGAGTTTTTACACTTTTTCCCCTCTTTTGTTTTTGCAGCACATGCCACCTTCTTTGCTGTTGCCATTTTTCCTCCCTTTAAAAGAATATTTGAATTAAGTATATCACAAATAACTATTCATAAATATATTGATTCATCCATGCAGATAAAAACCATAAAAAATAATTTGTGGTTGGAATAGAACTTTGCCCGAAATTTTGCTAAACTTAATCAAACGGGTGACCTTTTGAGGGAAGAGATACATGCCGAAATTTAATAGCCGTGAAGAATACGAACAGTGGAAAAAAGACAAACTAAAAAATAACCTTGAAAAATTTCAACAACCCGAAGAAACGCAGGAATCAGAAGAAGAAAAGATAGATAGCACTCTCAATTCTCTTCCTCCTCAAAACAGTCAGCCTGTTGCAACTGTTATAGAACTCCGGCCTATAGGTGAGCTTTTTAAGGATTCCTGGGAAATTTTCAAAAGGCGTTTCATTGCTCTCATTGCCCTTTACCTTCTATCCATAGTTTTCTTATTTGTTATCATCGGAATCTTTAGCGGTATTGGCTATCTTCTTTCAACTCTTTTCCCTGAAAATAAAAATGCCGTGATTGCAGCAGGCTTATTCACAGGCATGATTCCAGGTTTTATAGCTATGTTCTGGGTTTTTGCTGCATTCACCTTTGCTGTTGTTGATCAATCCCTTGGGATAAGGGAAGCCCTTGAAAAAGGCTGGCAGAGGCTTGGTCCCTTTATGTGGCTTGCGTCCCTGCTCGGTTTTATTGTCACAGGGGGATTCTTTTTATTAGTTATACCCGGCGTTATTTTCCTCGTTTGGTTTATCTTCGCCCAGTTTATCCTCGCTTCCGAGGATGAGAGGGGCATGAACGCTATCCTCAAAAGCAAGGCATATGTCAAAGATAGATGGTTCGATATATTTCTTAGGCTTTTCGTAGTCTGGCTTGTTTCCGCCATCCTCGGCATAGTTCCGCTGATAGGACCCATATTGTCTTTGATCTTTTTCCCTTTCACTATGATTTTTATCTGCCTTGTCTATCGGGACTTAAAAGCCATAAAGGGAGAAGGGTTTATTTACCCTCATTCTTCAGGAGACAAATTCATGTGGATCGGGATAGGAGCGCTTGGGTATATTGTCTTGCCTCTTTTCATTATCGGCATTCTCGGCGCATCACTTACAATTCCCCTGCTCATCCTGAAGGGCATGATGAATTCCCAGTGACAGAATATAGTGATTGCTCCACTAAGAATAGATCTATTGTTATTGCAAGGAATCTTATCCGGGTGGCCAGTGCATCAAACGGCCTCCAACGATATGAAGGTGGATATGGAATACCGTCTGCCCTGATTCCGGATTGCAGTTTATTACAAGCCTGAACCCTCGTTCTGCGATTCCCCTGTCTTTTGCAATTCTGTTGGCTATTTGGAATAAATGACCAATAAGCGCATTGTCTTCTTCTTTTATCTCAAGGTTTGTTGAAATATGCTTTTTGGGGATAACAAGCGCATGTACAGGCGCTTGAGGATTAATATCCTCAAAGGCTAATGCGTGGTCATCCTCGTAAATTATTCTGGCAGGTCTTTTTTTCTCTGCGATCTCACAGAATATGCACCCCATATAATTCCAGCCTTTCTTGTTATTTTCAGCAGAACAAATTAGATTGCGTCTTTGTTAAATTATAGCAGCTTCAATAAATAATACAACCAATATTAGAATATTTTAGAGATCAGATCCCCCCCATCTTATGAATCACAGCTGCTTCCTTGTCTGAATCCCCGATCGCCTGATAACAGGCAGCAGCATATTGTAATGACTGGCGTGATTCAGGAAATCCGAGGAAGCATTGCAAAGCATCTTCGTATTGGCCGAGGTTCATGTAGCTTATGCCGAGACAGACAGCGATATGTTCGTTCTTCGGAAATTGTTTTGCTCCGGCGGATAGTATGCTTATCGATTCATCATATTTTCTTTTCTTCTGGTTAATAATCCCAAGGCCAAGATAAGCCCTTTCATTGGGGTAGTAACCGAGAGATTTTTCAAACAACCGCCTTGCAACTTCTTCTTTTTCCGGAATATCATCAATCGCCGAATAATCACCGTGGGTGAAGGTCATTGCAAGCCTTGAGAGAAAATCGGCATGAAACTCGTAGAGGTCATCCCTGTCAATTAGTTCTATCCCTCTTATAAATCCAGGGAGATTCTGATAGAAAGCGGCTCTGAGTTTTTTTCCGTAGGCGAGGATCATGTCCCCGGTCAAGCCGGGATCGGTCTCAAAGTATAAGATATCTTCCACTCTCTCTAACCAGATATCATCGTCCAGCTTATTCCTGCGTTTCCATTCTTCATATAACGCAGTTCCCGGAAAGATATCGAGGATATAAAAAATAATACTCATGGGCTTGATCCCGCAGATCAGGTCTATTGTCTCTTGAATGGTCTTCGAGTTTTCCCCTGGGGAACCGTAGATAAAATAGGCGCGGGCAAGGATTCCATACCGGCTGGTCAGGCTAAAGGCATTCCTGACATCTTTCGTCCTGATATCCTTATTAAGAACTTTTCTGATCTTTTCTGAACCGCTTTCTATACCATAACTGATCTGGATACAGCCGGCCTTCCTCATCCAGCAGAGCATCTCCTCATCAACGTGGTTCACCCGTGCAATGGCAAACCAGCTTATCTTCATTCCCTTTTCGATTATCATCCTGCATATACGGATAACACGGTCCTTTCTCATGGTGAACGTGTCATCTGAAACAAAAAAGAAGACAATGCCTTTCCGGTACAGTTGCTCTATCATCCCGACAAAATATTCCGGCGAGTGAAACCTAACCCTGCGTCCCCAGAACTGAGGGGATCCGCAAAACGTACAATTCGATGGGCAGCCCCGTGAAGAAGAGATATGATTGAATGCAAAATATTCTGAAGGCATGGGCAACTGATCCAAATCCTGGATCACCCCGGCATCTTCCGTCTTTACGATATTTCCCTCTTTTCGAAATACAATACCCTTAATTTGTTCGATCCCTTCGCAGTTGCCTTTTTCGATAGACTGAACAAGGCTCAGAAAACTGTATTCTGCCTCGCCAAGCACAGCGTAGTCTATCTCTTTGAAATGCATCAACAGATGTCTCCAGAGGAACGTTGTACCGACGCCACCGAATACTATTTTCACCTGCGGGAGGATACGCCTGGCTATTCCGGCGATATCAATCCCGCCCCATCTGTTCGCGTGCACAATGGAAAAGCCGATTACTGCCGGATTTTTCTCTCTGAGGGTATTTTCGATTTCATCCGGCCTTAAGTTGATGTCGAACCAATTTAAAATCTCGACATCAAATCCATTTTGCTTCAGCACAGCGCCGATATAATAAAGACCGATAGGCACTGTCTGTACATCTTCCATCTGAAGCCTTTTCTCAAGAAAATAAGGATAAATGAGCAGTATTTTCATATGATTAACCTCTGGCTGTTCATTATACTATAACATCCTTTCGCTTAACCCGAAAAATGCAATTGACGGTAGGCATGTATGCAGTAAAAGCGCTGTGTTCTACCCGGCGAATCCGCTGAGGCGGACAGCACCTTTGTAAGCGCTTTAATAACCCGGATAACTTGCACGTTTCCATTCTTAGCGTTTAGATTCTATATAGACACAAATTCTGCGTTCAAGAGGTTTTGATGCATATGTGCCTACCGTCCTTTTTATCCAAACTCATTTTTAGGGTTGATCTTTTTCTGTTGACGAATGCAATAGAAAATGTATACATTTCTATATCCGGGTTTTTAGCATCTGCGATATGTTTTATGTTGAACCTGTATTGATTAATCAAAAACAAGGAGGACCAAATAAAATGACTGACCTCAAATCCAAAATACCATCAGAAACCCTTGACGTACTTGGGAAAGACTGTCCGTATCCCATCGTTCTCATTAAAAAGGAAATGGAAAAACTGCATAGTGGCGCAACCTTGAAAATACTCTGTGATTCTTCAGCAACTGTTGAGGAAGCAATCCTTCGTTATTGTGAAAAACATGGATATCAGTTTGAAGCTGTTAAGTTCGAAGATAAGGGCTACTGGGAATTCTATATCGAGAAAACCTAATATCCCTTTTTCCTTACGTACCGTATAAACCAGATAAGGAAACCCGCAGCAAGAACACAGCCTGCTATATATGGCTCATAATGTTTTACATCGCCGAGCAGGTTCTTAAGTGTGGCTCCGAAGAAATATCCGCCGCTCGTGCATATGACAGCCCATATAAGGCAGCTAATGAACTGAAGAGTAAAGTATTTTAGCGTTCCCATACGCGAAAGGCCAAGCACCGCTGCACTCAAAAGCCTGAAACCATAGAGCCACTGGCTTATGAAGAGTGCGGCAGTTCCATACTTCGCCATCAGGGCCTCCAGTTTTAAGAGATTAACCTTCACAAATCTCCGGATCAATGTAAAAAAAGCCTCTCTTTTATATAGGGCAATCAGGAAAAAGGCGCCATGTCCTATATATGAAGCTGCAGTCGATACAATTACAACTGTTACTGCATCAAGATGCCCTGTGTAAGCAAGGAATCCTGCAGCTATAAGGACGCTTTCCCCTTCAAAAAAAGTCAGAATGAATATAGCGATATAGCCGTATCGTGTTATGAACTCTTCCAGAAAATCCCCCCCCGAACATAAAAAAGGGGATGCCGGTTTACCGCATCCCCTTTTTCAATTTTGAAACAAAATACTCACATCTTCATAGATGTTAGCTTTCTTTCATTGTAATTGCGCCACTCGGACAAACACTGACGCAGGTTTCACAACCTTCGCATAAGTCTGCCTGATAAGGGTCTGACTTACCGTCCTTCATCTGAAACACACCAACCGGACAATTGTTAACGCACTCTTCGCACCCATCACACTTAGCAACATCTACGGTAACTGAAAATGCCACTTGTACTCACCTCCTTAATTTGATTGCAGCGATCCACTCTTTAATTATATTTAAACTTATATTTAATTAAAAAATCTACCCATGCCCGAATGAACCCGGTCACCTGTTATTCAGCCTTAATCTGTTTTTCACCGTACTTATCGAATACTACTTCTTCTTTGATTGAAACAGCTATTTTGTAAAGGATAGTCAATACCAGAAAACCGATTGCCCAAACAGCAAGGGCAATTAATGCTTCAGGCAATGTCGGCCAGTACTCGGTTATTTTTTCGAATGAATTAGGCACAAAACCTCCCACAACCAAGCCAAATCCTTTATCAATCCATAACGAAAAGAACGTCGCTAAACACGCAACTGCCAGCAAATTTTCATTTTTTCTTATCTGCGGGAACACAAGCAACACAATAGCGATAAGTGCCAGGATGCTCGAAACCCACATGATAGGAACAAGCTGGTTATGACCGTGCAGACCCGCGTAAAGATAAGCAAAGGTATGCATGTGTCCGGGTATCTGACTGTAAAACGCGGTAAATAATTCGAGACCGAGGAAAAATACATTAATCAGCATGCAGTATGTAACGATTTTACCTAACGATTGAATAGCTTCTTTGCCGGGATCAAATTTCGTGTATTTTCTTACGATCAAAGCCAGAATAATAAGCAGGGCAGGACCGCCTGCAAATGCCGACGCCAGGAATCGGGCAGCCAGAATTGCCGTCAGCCAGAAATGTTTTCCCGGAATACCTGCATACAAAAATGCCGTAACGGTATGAATTGAAGGCGCCCAAACAATCGAGAGAATGATAAGAGGTTTTACCCACTTGGGCGGTGCAACTTCCTTTCTCTCTGCGCCCAGAACTGTCCATCCGATCAGAAGGTTGAGCATAAGATATCCGCTCAGAACAAGCATATCATAGAACATGACAGAATTGGGAGTCGGATGGAGAATTACATTGAGAACTCTCAACGGCTGTCCCAGATCGACAAAGATAAACAGCATGCACATGATGACCGCAGCAATGGCAAGAAATTCTCCTAAAATAGTGAGCCTGCCGAATTTCTTATAATCATGCAGATAATATGGCAGGACAACCATAACACCCGAAGCTGCGACTCCGACAAGAAAAGTAAACTGCCCGATATACAATCCCCATGATACATCCCTGCTCATGCCTGTAATGCCTAAACCGCTCTTGAATTGATAAAGATATGCCAGAAAACCAACGCTTATCAGTCCCAGCAAAAAGAATATCCAGACCCAGTATCTTCGACCTCCATATATCGCTTTCTCAAGCATTATCATTCCCTCCTAAATTATGTAATACACACTAGTGCCTGTCCCGAGTTCAGGTTTGCGCCTGATAGTGAACCGTTCACTGAGGACTTTCCGTACTGCAGAATTCGGATCCTCAAGATCGCCAAAAATCAATGCGCCATTGGATACTTCAACACATGCCGGCTGAAGACCTTTCGCAAGCCTCTCATAGCATAGAGTGCACTTCTCTACAACACCCTTCATCCGTGTAGGAAATTCGAGATTTTCTTTGGACCCATCAATATAAGGCCTTGGATCCTTGTAATTGAAACTTCTGGCGCCATAGGGGCACCCTGCCATGCAGAATCTGCATCCAATGCACCGGTGCATATCCATCATGACAATGCCGTCACTTTTTCTTTTGAAAGTTGCCTGTGTCGGACAAACCCTTACGCAGGGAGGATTCTCGCAGTGATTACAGAGCATCAGAAATGGCATATGTTGAAATCTTTCCGCCCTGTATTTATCTTCATTTCCAGGGAAGGCATGTTCATATGTTTCTGTCCACAACCACTTGATCTCATGTTTCGGGTTATCAGTTATGTGAGGCACATTATGGGAAAGATGACATGCATTAATGCATTTCTGGTAGTCTTCCTCTGATTTAAACTTGCTCATGTCTACTACCATAGCCCATCTTTTTGCCGTCAAAGCCTCCGGAGCCCTCGACGCCTGTGAAGCCTCAACACGGTTTCTTACACCCTGAACAGCAGACACGCCTCCAATGCCCAATATCGTTGTAATTCCAGCCATCTTTAAAAATTCTCTTCTATTGATGCTCATGACTCTTTCTCCTTCGGAGCGATATGGCAATCCCAGCAGTAAGGTTTTACTGCCGTGTAATTATGACATTCATCACAGAATTTCTTCTTGTTGGAATGACATTTCATACAGGTATTCTGAAGGCTCATGTTGAATGTTTTCCCTTCAGCGTTTGTATAAATTGTATTGCCGTCACGGACAACCCAGTCCCTCCAGTCGTTCAGTAACTGCATATGCTCTTTTTTCATGAATGACTTGGATTCCACACATTTCCTCTCATTCTCCGGCATCTTGAGAATCTCCGGGGTATCGATTTTCGGGTCAGGTTTTGCAGTAGCTTTCCCACCAGCGAAGATGAATGGAAATGTCACTAACCCGACAAAAATGATAATGCCGATAATTATCTTTCCCGCGTTATACATGCTATTCACCCTCCATTCCAGGGAGAGGATCACCTCGCAGATTGGTAGTTCGCTTCTTCTCCCCTTTCATTACTAAGGCGTTCCCGACCATCTCATGAACACCGGTAACACGCGTGCCAGGGACCCAATAGTCAACTGAGGCAGTGAGGGCTGCCCTGTCAATCGCACAGATGCAGGAAAGCATGTTCACACCATATTTCTGGACAACATGTTTGACTGCATTTGCCCTCGGAAGGCCTCCTCTTAGCCTGATTTCCATGTTCTCTGATGCATTCAACCCGGAACCGCTTCCGCAGCAGAATGTCTGTTCCCTGATCGTATTTGGCGGCATTTCATAGAATTTATTGCAGACATTATTGATGATATATCTTGGTTCCTCCAGGAATCCCATGCCTCTTGATGTATTGCAGGAATCATGGAACGTGACAACCAGGTCATCGTTTCTGCTCTTGTCAAGATTCAGTTTCCCGTTTTTGATTAAGTCAGATGTAAATTCACAGATATGAACTGTCTTGTTCGATTTTGCATTCTCGAATTTTGTTCCTGTTATCGGAGAGACCGGTTCTTCAAGAAAGTCCATAGGACCGAACCATGTATTGTGATACTGATGCCAGACCCTCCACATATGTCCGCATTCTCCCCCGAGTATCCATTTTACCTTCAGCCGTTTTGCCTCTGCATAAATCTTCGAATGCAATCTTTTAGCCATTTCGTTCGAAGTAAAGAAGCCGAAATCCCCGCCTTCCGATGCATATGTGCTCCAGGTATAGTCAAGGCCAAGCTCATGGAAGAGAAGCAGTTCACCCATGGTTGTGTATGTCCCGGGATCTGCAAAGAAGTCTCCGGAAGGCACCACTACAAGAATCTCTGCGCCCTTTCTGTTAAACGTAGGATTTACCCTGATGCCTGTGAACGTTTCCAGATCATCTGCAAACATATCGAATGTATCCTTGATAGTGTGAGGCTGCAGACCAAGATGGTTGCCGGTTCTGTAGCAATTTGCAACCGGGCCTGCAATCCAGTCGATGTTTAATCCCAGCAGGTTCAGGAGTTCTCTTGCTAATATTGTAATCTCAGCGGTATCAATGCCGTATGGACAGAAAAGGGAGCAGCGGCGGCATTCAGTGCATTGATATGCATAATACCAGATTTCCTTCAGTACATCGACGGTCAGTTCCCGGGCTCCGGCTATCTTTCCCATGATCTTTCCGGATGTTGTGCAGTATTTCCTGTAGACCGACCTGAGAAGTTCTGCCCTGAGAACAGGCATGTTCTTCGGGTCTCCGCCACCGATGTAAAAGTGGCATTTGTCGGCACAGGCGCCGCACCGCACACAGATATCAAGGAAAAGCCTGAATGAACGGAATTTGTTTACCCGTTCCCTCAGTCCCTCAATGAATATCTCCTGCCAGTTCTCAGGAAGCTTCCAGTCTTCTTCCATAACAGTCCATTGTCTCGGGTTGGGAAGACCGACATATTCAAGAGATTTGGATTTTCCGGCATGGCAGAACATACCCTTTCTGATTTCAGCCGGGGTATCCATCCACCCGGTTTTCGGAGGCTTATACTCTATTCTCGCAAGTTCTTCTGGTTTTGGATTTGCCATAATTACTCCTTTTCTACTGGTAATCCAGCTTCTTTCATCACATTTCTGAATTCATCTTCATATTCATCATATGTATGAGCCTTCACAGGGTAGTTCCATGGATTCACATGCATAACTGCACGGTTGTTGTTCGCCAGATTCCTGGTAGGACTAAGGAATACCCCTGCCATATGCATCAGCTTGCTCATAGGGAAATAAGCGAATAAGGCAGAAACAAGGAACAGATGTATATAAAAGATTGTGCCGATAGTCTGGGGAATTACAGGACTGAAGGTGATCAGCCCCATGGTTAATTCCTTTATCCCCACAACATCTGTTTTTAAGAAATAGCGCATTAAAACACCTGTAACGCCAATGGCGCCGATCAGGAAGAGCGGGAAATAATCAGCAGCAAGTGATATGTAGCGCACCTGAGGGATAACAACCCTTCTGAGGAAAAGAAATGTCACTGCGCCAAGGAATATCAAATTAGTAATATAAAGTACCGGCGCGCCAACCTGGAAAAACCCGTCGAGCGCTTCCACTATTTCTATTGGCAGCGGAACAGGCTCAAGGAAGAACCGCAAGTGTCTGATAAGGATGATCAGGAAGGCATAGTGAAAGGCAAGGCCGCCTAACCACAGCCATTTGGTTGAACCATATGAAAGCTTTGGTCCATCCCTTAATTCAGCCCTTGTGTTCCTGAAGAGGGAGCGGAAGAGAAGCACTTCAAGCGTCATTCTTATAATGACGCCAATTGAAGTGAACGGGTTGTCGATGGTATTCTGCTTGATCCAGGGAAAAGATTTCCCCTGTCCCGCGGTTGTCGGGATGCGGAATGGAACAGGTACGCGTGCCCACTGCAGAATGCGGTATATTATACCGATCAGAAACGCAAAGAAAGCTGCATAGGGTATAATAACCCCGAACAGGTAGCGCATGTCTGCAGCCTTCACTCCGATAAAAACGATTACTCCAAGAGCAACGACTGTGAAAAAGGAAAATATCAGTCCCATTTTTCTACCCCTCTATCTTTTGTGTTAATACTGATTCTGAACCATTTTCCGGTTCCTGATCCCTGATATCACAAATGAGATTAGCCCTCTTTAAAAGTCCGAATGTCATCCTTTTCACTTCTTCTGTCTTAATCTCATAGATCCTCTCCCTGCATTTCATATAAATATCAAACGAAAGGAGTGCAAGTCCATCTATCTCTGATTCAAATGATAAAAGCTCATCTGAAAAATTTTTGCCATTTGTTTCTTTAGCGATCTCTTCCCTGATGATTGGTTTTAGAAGGAAAATGAAAGAGATTGCATTGGATGGAGAGAAATCCTGTACTGCTTTTATTTTGATGATGTCATTAAGATAGGGGAAAAACCTCTCGGAATTGGCATCATCCCGGAGCAGACCGTCGAACAGACCTTCGACGCCCTCTGCAAGGGTATATCCAACGGGATTATGAAAACAGTCAGCCTGACTCTTTATAAAGTTGGAAGCATTGGAAGGATATGTGTCAGCTGTTGCATGAAACCATTTTTTTATGATCGCAGGTTTTCTATTTTTAAGGAGATCATTAAAATTCATAATCCGGCCTGTTCTTCTCCTTGAAAGTTCTGCCTATCGTGTTTATAAATAGGCTACTAATTTTATTTCACGAAGCTGCACTAGTCAACTCGAATTTAAAATTGTCAAGCAAACTAAAATGACAGAATGAAGAGCAAGAAGTGAGAAGCTGTTAAACCTCCAACTTCTTGCTTTTCAGGAACTCTATATGTGCTGAATTAAACGCAACCTGTCGGTTTCGGGAGCCCGGCAAATCTACATGCCTGTTTTGCAGGACCAGCCGGGAAAAGCTCATACAGGTACTTGGTATTGCCCTTCTCCGGTCCCATGGCCTTGCCGAGTTCTTTTACGAGAATCTTGATCATAGGAGCAATCTGGAATTTAATAAAGTATTCCCTGAGGAATTTTATAATCTCCCAGTGTTCACTGGTAAGAGTCAGGCCATCCTGCTGCGCCATAACTTGAGCCATCCCTTCCTTCCATGCCTGCCAGTCCGTGAGATAACCATCTTCATCAACTTCGTACTGCTGCCCTTCAAATTCTAAATGTGGCATCTTTCTTTCCTCCTTGTTTGTTTTTTAGTTTCTTTGACAGAAAAAAACTTCCCATCAATTCAAGCCGCTGTATAGTACCACAAAGATAATCTATCTTTCAATCAACAAAAAACAGATATTTTTAGCAAATTATGAATGGGTTATAAAAGGTAATACAAAGAGAGGGATATGGTCAAATAAAAAAATTTAATCAAACGATAAGTTTTTTTCCTTATTAGCAACAGCTATATGCATTATACCCTTAACCCATTCATTTGTCCCGAGGGCATGGAGATGTGTATACGTAGCCAGCACATTCTTGTAACACAAACCATCCATGCCTTTCTTTATCCCTTCACCCTTTTTCATTTTAAAGGCAAAAAATACGCCATCTTTTTTAGCCATGGTAAGGATATAAGAATAGTGAAATTCATGGCCATGGAGAATGTCTCCTGCCTTAAAATAGGGATTAACAGATTCTATCTCTATAACAGTATATCCATGCCCCTGTGGTTTTTTGCTCACGCCAATGACTGCAGGGAAAATCCCTACCATAGGGTATTTTTTTCCCTCCCATTGCAACTCCTGAGAAAGATACATGAGTCCGCCGCATTCAGCATAAATCGGCAACCCTTCTTCAGCAGCTTGCTTTATTGCATTCCTTAGAGTTTCATTCGCAGCTAAGGATGCGGCGTGAGTTTCAGGGAATCCGCCGGCAATATAAAGGGCGTCAAGCAAAGGCGGCAGGTTGTCTGTTAAGGCGCTGAATTCGATTAAGTTAGCGCCTGATCTTTTCAGGGCATCCAGATTTTCCGGATAATAAAATTGGAATGCTGAATCACGAATGATCCCGATATTCACCTGCTTTTCTGTGATCTCAGGATATTCTTCAGCGATAAAGTCTAATGGCGCAGCTTCCTGTGCGATTTTCCATAACTGTTCTGTATCCAGGTGTTTAGACATTATATCAGCAGCCTTATCTATAGACTCTTCAGCCATAGGATGCTCCTGGGGTGGCACCAATCCCAGATGCCTGCCCGGGAACGTGATATTTGTTAATTTTGGAATTGCGCCAACTACAGGAAGATGGCAATACTTTTCTATGCTTTTACTGATTACCGACTCATGACGAAGACCGGCTAATTTGTTGAGGATTACGCCTTTTATGGGAACTTCAGAATCAAACGTCTGACATCCGAGCACTAAGGCAGCTACAGTTCGTGTAACCTTTGTGCAATCTACAATAAGGATAACCGGAGATTGAAGGACCTTGGATACCTCTGCCGTGCTTACACTTCCTTCAATATCCATACCATCGTAAAGCCCCCGGTTGCCTTCAATAACTGCAATATCTGCGTTCTTTGTATTAAAGCTAAAGGAAGAGAGGATTTGATCTTTGCTCATGAAGAAAAGATCAATATTGTAGCAGGGATGGTTTGCTCCCCTGCTCAACCATCCCATATCTATATAGTCAGGGCCCTTTTTAAAGGGAATAACTTTATGTTTCTGCTTCTGCCAGACCCGGCAGAGACCTACACTTACTGCAGTTTTTCCCGTATCACCGCCAAGGCCTGCAATGGTAAGCCTTGGGCATTTGATCATCTTCTGGGACCCGGGATCTCAAATGAAGCACATGAACCGCTTCCACAGCTTTTAACAGTTTGTTTAGACTTTTTTCCGCCGCCCGACGTAATAACGCTTACCGAACTTAAAACCCGTTCTATTTCTGCTGATTTACATTTCGGGCAGTTCATACCCGATCCCTCGTTTTCCTTTTTCAGTTTTAAAATCTCAAAAACATTACCGCAGCCAAGACAGCGAAATTCATAAATAGGCATGAAAAGCTCCTTTTAAGTCAATTTTAATGAAACTAATGTTTTAAAAAACACTACACTAAATAAAGAAATATAATATAGACTGAAGAATAGAAATATTCTTACAATAAATACCCTATGAGTCAAAAGTCAAGAAAACAGACGTCAATTATTATAGAGTCTCTGCTCAAACTTGCAACTGATTCTATTGTTCAGGCAGAAATATCCGATCTCGATTGTTATGTGAAAAATCTTAGTAGTGCTCTAAGAGAGGGTGATCCTTCCTCACTTGAAAGAGATCTGCTAAACTTGTATACAAAATTGCATGGAGCAGGCTCTGAGTATTCTCCATATGAAAGGAAACTACTTACAGAAAGAAAAGGATATTCGTGCTACCCTGGTGGTCTTTCACCACTTTTTAAGGCAGTGCAGTTTATCAAACCCGAATCAATCGTCGCTGACCTCGGTGCAGGAAATGGACTGCAGGGATTGTTGCTACAATGCTTGAGCCCACACCGAAAAACAATCCAAATCGAGATTTCCTCTGAAATGATTCGTATTGGTCGAATCTTTCAACAAGCACTTGGAATCAGTGATGATCGTATAGAGTGGATTCACGATGACATTATTAATGTATCAATTGAAACAGCTGATTTTATTTATATCTATCTGCCGGCTAAGCCTCTCGAAGGCGGAAAAGATGTTTACAAGGCTATCACCAATAAGCTCAGTATGATGAACAAACCGCTTGTCATCTTTAGCGTAGCCGATTGCCTTGCCAAATTTCTAAATGGGCAATTTTCCATTTTTTATACGGATGGCCATCTCACCTGTTTTGTTAAGGAATAACGTCAAGAATAACGGAACTTCCTTTGCTTCAGGAATCAGAATAATGATTCCTTGAAACCCAGATTTCAAGCTATAATAAAAGATAAAAGGTAAATTAAGGAGACATAATGAAAGCTTCACCTGAAGAACCGCGGTGCCCTTTTTGCTTCAATAAAATCGAACAACCGAAAGAACTCTCATCAAGGAAAATAGTCGAATTCCCTCTCGGCCTCTGTAAGCATTGCGGCGCTGTATATGCTTATGATATCACTGGACATAATATGGGATCCGCCTTTATCGAGGCTTTATTATTCGCATGCAATGAGGATGACTACCTGGCTTTCTCTCTTTCTCACGGAGATGACTATACAGATGCCGTTGTCGGAAATTATGATATTGTGACCCATACAGTTGTTCCTGAAAAGATTTACAACGAACGGTTTGTCAGGGGAGCGCTGATTTTCGTGAAACTTTTTGACCAATTCCAGGAAGCAACTGAACAGAAGGTAAAAGAGAAATTCAAGGCCATACAACCTATTGTGAAAACCAAACTGCGCTCAGAAAAATTTTCCAAAGAGATAGTGCGCCAATATATATCAGAAAACAGGAAAGAAGACCTCGTTTCTTTGGCAGAAGAAGATTCCCGGGTAATCAATGAACTGCAGCGCATGCTTTACACGCCGGATGAACATTTAAGGTGGAAGACTATCGAACTGCTTGGTGAAGTAAGCAGGAGAGTCGGCGAAAAACGTCCTGATATCATCAGCAAACTGGTAAATAATCTGCTTCAGAGCGCTGCTTCACCCGGCGCATCGGCCTGGGGTTCACTTGAGGCAATTGGCGCTATCATCAGTTCAAATCCCGCCCTGTTCGGAGAGTTCACCAAACCGCTTCTCTCCTTTATCTCACAGAAGGATTTGTGGAGAGAAGTAACCTGGGCTATTGGCAGAATCGCAAGTGCAGACCCGGCGCTCGCCAAGCTCGCATTTCGTGGCCTTATTTCACTTCTCGACAATCCCGACCCGGTGCTTCGCGGATATGCTTCATGGGCTCTGGGAAACATAGGGTTCGATGATGTTATCGGTCAGTTGAAAGCCATCGAGACCGATGAAAACAAACTGACTTTATGGAGAGACGGTAATTTGCAGGAAGTGACTGTCGGCCGGCTGGCACGTGAAGCTATTCAGAAGCTCTCCCGATGAAGAAACCAGCGATAAGGTATCTTGTTGCATCGCCGGCCGGCGACGTCCCTGTCGATAACAGCAGGCTTGACTATCCCCTTGAAGCCGATCCATTGAAAACGCCGTACCGTATTTATTTTAGAGCTATCAGCGATTTTCTCACAAAGGCAAATTTCCAGCCGTTGCTTGAGGCGGTCAATAACAGATTGGGCACTGATTTCGACCTCATTGCACTAAATGAAATAATTATCCGCACTGAAAAACATGGGGCGCTTTATCATCCTGCAAGCATCGAATGTGTAACTGCAGACAAGAAGGTGAAGTTTTGTCTCAATGTTGCAGTCACAGAAAGCGGAAGAAATGCATTAAAAAAAGAATTTGATGTTTTACGGACACTCCATGAACAACACAATCTCCCTTATATTCCCAAGCCCTTCCTCCTGGATGAAGCAGATTCCATGGTTTTCCTCCTCGAAGAATGGTTTGAAGACTTCCACGAATTCCATATTGCGAAGTCTGAACATGGCGAAGAGCGTCTAAAGCTCTGGGAATACGGGAAAGGCGACCGTTTTCTTTCAGATAAGCAGAGCTTCGCAATCTACAGACAGATCGCCATGATCCTCACCTTATATTATGACATCGAAACCTGCCGCATGATCTTTCCATGGCATCATGCAGCAGGTGATTTTATCGTCAAACTTTCCGATGAAACACTTATTGACGTTCGTCTTACGACAGTTCGAGGATATGAGCCGTTCATGGTGGCTGCCGATGAAGACATTGTGCATCCTGCCCTTGCCCTGTTTTATTTTCTTCTGCATTTGTCGGTTCAGATGCGACTCGACAGAGTTGATGGTGTCGGAGATATCGTATGGGCGGAGGATAAATGTGTTGATGCTGCGCTTGCCGGTTTTTTTCTCGGAATAGAATCAAAAAAGGCTTTCAGGGACTACTTCGGTTCTCATGCAGAGTTCCTGACGTTATTGCGCTCCTTCAGCATGGAGGACCTTGCAACAACATTCAAACCTGTTGTTGAGCAGTATGAGAAGACAAAAGATTTTCCGGTTATTGCAAGAAACTTGGAAAATCACATTGCGAGGCTGTATTCTACTCTCCGAAATTACCCTTAACAATGTCATCAAAGGACATGCGTAAAACCTTCGAGAGAGGCAGCATGAGATTAGCTTTAGCTGCCGGATTTAAAAACCCTGCCTCTTTTAACATTTCAATGGAAAGCCCGACAAGCTCCTGATAAATGTTATCAAGCTTTACAGTAGGATACGAAGCTTTGGCCTCAAATCCTGAAATGCCGCATACATAGGCGAGTTCTTTTTTCCCTTTATGAAGACTGTATGGGACACCGTAAATGCGGCAGATAACCGGCCTGTATTCATAAAGCACACATTCTTCTTTATCACTTAAAAGAGGACATTTCACCCGCTGTTTCCCGAGTCCGTAGACTTTCATCTTTGGGTCTTCTTCAAAAACCTTCAGTCTGTCCTTGGCTTTTAATATCTCCCCCTCGGATTTTTCAGCTCTCTTCAGGGCATCCCGCCGAACTTTGCGGTCAAGACGGTTGAAATGATAATTGATATATGCAGCTTCTATGGGGAAGAGCCCAAAAACAGCATGACAGCAATCGCAGCAACGTATCCTGCATCGCACACTGTCAGGATATTTTTCATGAATTGTTTTAAAAAGGATATCTGCCTTGCGGGGAAGAACCTCGTATCTTGGGAAAAGCTCTTCTTTCATTCTGACTTTTTGGCTTTCCCTGTTTTTATTGTCTTGCTTTTTATCACCGGTTGCTTTGTTTTTGATTTCTTTGCTGATAGTTTTTTTGCTTTTCGCCTGTGCGGCTCCAGGAGTTTTAAAAATTCGGGGTGTACTTCAAATCCCAGCTCTGAGGCTTTTTCAGAGTTCTGAATGGCTTCATTGAATTGCCCCTTCATATAATAGGCATTTGCCAGATTATTGTAGCCTAAAGCAAAATCCGGAGCTAATTCCAGCATCTTCTTGTTTGTTTCGATGCTCTTTTCAATATCCCCTTTTTGCAGGTAAGCGTTCGCGAGATTACACCAGGCCTGTACAATCTCGGGATTCAATTCTAAAGACTTGCTAAGCGCCTCTATAGCCTCATCAGTCTTTCCCATTTGAAGGTGAGCAAAGCCCAGGTTTGCATAGCCTCTTGCATATCTTGGTTCTATTTCAACAGCCCTTAAGTTTGCTTTAACCACTTTCTCGAGATCGCCTTCTTTAAAGTAGATATATCCGAGATTGACAAATGCCTCAAACATGCGTCCGCTTTCCGTGATGGCTTGTTCAAATGCATCTATGGCCTCATCGAATTTTCCCTGATTCATAAAGGCTACGCCGAGATTGTAATAAGAAGAAGCACATTTCGGATCTTGCGCAAGCCGAAGCTTCTGCTCAGCTATAAACTGTTCTATACCTTCCGGTTCTTTCATAAATAATTGTATCCTAACATTTATGCCTGATGGCATAAATGCAGATTTTTTCTTTCATCAGCTTTTATTGTTTCAATACTAATTAAAAAAAGATTCTCAATAAATAATGAGGAATCTGAACCCATAAGATGAAGAAATCAGGGTGGACATTTTTCATGTCCACCCTGACCGTTCTCAACTCATTCGATACAACAGGTTTTTAAGGTGATATGCCTTTTACTATCCTCCGGTATCACCGGATTTTTCAACAGATATGCCTCTTCCCTTCAGCCCGTAATGGTAGAGCTGCCGGTTGATAATAACTCCAATACCTCTTCTCTTACCATCTCGGAGGCTATGCTTTTAATCTCTGAGGCGCCGGCGTCAGGAATAGTCTTCTTTACACCGATCATCATATCTTTGAAATAGAATTTGGTTTTAGCGCCTTTTGAAGCATAATCAATAATAGCCTGTCTTATGTCTTCTGGTCTTCCCATAATTTTTTTTACGCTCCTTTTAATCTTATATGCCACCAACTGCTTTGGATACAGCCCACGCATGTTCAGTGAATTTGAACTGGGTTGACGTCCTGAACGTATCAACAGCAAGACGATAATCATCAACTAAATGATGCGTGAATGGCAGACCCATCTTCTCAAAGAATCTTTCCCAGCCAATGCGCTCTGCCCAGTCTCCAAGTCTTTCGTACTTATTCGCTTCCTTTGCCCAGATTTCAACCATTTTCTTCACGACATCCGTCACCTCGGGCCAGCGAGGGGTATTGTTCGGCAGAATAGGCACAATAACCTTGGAGAATTTCGGCGGGCTTAAGCGGTTTGAAACCTTTCCGCCGGCCAGAATAGCCACACCGTCTCCTGGTCCGTCCGACAGAGGCAGAGCCAGACACATGGTGTAGCAGTTTCCGCAGTACATGCACTTTTCTATATTGACGGATACGCTCTTCTTACCGTCCTCGGTTGTTATCGGCTTGATTGCGTACAGCGGGCAGGACGCAACAACCAGAGGAATCTCGCAGACCTTTCCTAAAACTTCATGGTCGATTGCAGGGGGCTTGCGGTGATATCCCAAAAGCGCGATATCAGAGCAATGAACTGCGCCGCACATATTAAGGCAGCAGGCCAGAGCTATTCTTAGCTTCGCAGGAAGCCTCATATTTTTGAACTCGTCAAATAATACATCGGCAACAGCTTTAACAGGTCCTGAAGCATCGGTTGCAGGGGTATGACAATGAATCCATCCCTGGGTATGGACAATATTGGTCATGCCCATTCCTGTTCCCCCTGTCGGGAACTTGAAGGAACCTCCCACATGTTTCCTGCTGTCCAGCTCTTTCTTGAGAGCTTTTGCCTTTTCTTCGCTGTCTGTGATAAATTCAATGTTATTCCTTGTTGTGAATCTTACATATCCATTGCAATGTTTATCAGCTATATCACAGATTTCACGGATATGCTCTACCGACATAATTCTTGCTGCTGCTGCTCTGACTGTAAAAGCCTTTTCACCTGTTTCAGAAACATGCACTAAGAGACCAGGCTCCAGTATCCTGTGGGAAGCCCATTTCCCGTAATTCCTCCTGATGACAGGCGGCAGCATCTGTCCATAATGACATGGGCCGATATCAGTTATCCTGTTTTCCTGAGGCTTTTGGGGATTAAAATAACCAAGTTTGCCTTTTGACATATCATTCCCTCCTTTATATTATCTTGGATGTCTGCTTCTGTAATCGTCAATATCCCTTGCAAATCCACCCGGGACCTCTTCTTCCTTGAAGAAGACATACGGATTGGCACGGGGCGCCGTAACCATCTGGGGCATAGGCGGAATTCCAAGCACCTCACAGAATTTCTTTAAGCTTACGCGCTGGATGGTCTCACCAACACGCTCGCGGTTCTTGCCTTCCTCGGTCCACCAGTCAAATACCTTTGTTACAACACCTTTAATAGAGGTGTATGGTGCATTTGCATACATAAACGGTATGGTCATACATGACATCTGGGCCCCTTCAAGGATCGGCGCTTTTGCGCCAAAGAGGATGCTCAAACCCTGATCTTTACCGACTCTTAAGGCTTCAGGCATGACGTCTATGCAATGCATGCAGCGGTTACATTCAGCATTATTGATAGAGATCTTCTTTCCATCCCATTTCATACACTGGGTAGGACAAAGGTTGATTACTTCAGCCTGGATGTCGAACTTGCCCCAGTCTCTTCCGGCAAACCCGCCGCCGTCAGGCGGGATCTTTCCGGCAGCATATTCCTGGACGGCATCCTGATTAATCCGGATGTCATCCTTCCATGTGCCGATATAGGACATGTCTGCACGCGCTATACTGGCGATACAGCAATTGGGGCATCCGTCAAATTTGAATTTAAATTTATACGGGAATGCAGGCCTGTGCAATTCATCCTGATAGGTCATGGTAAGGTCATAGCATAAAGCCATGGTATCATAACATGCGAACTCGCACCGTGCCTTACCTATGCAATCGGAAGGCGTCCGGAGGTTTCCACCTGAACCGCCTAAATCAACACCAAGGTCATGGGTCAGGTCAAAAAATAAAGGCTCAAGCTGTTCTGAAAAAGAACCCAGTATAACCATGTCGCCGGTTGAACCATGCAGGTTGGTTAATCCGCTTCCGCGATATTCGGCTATATCGGAAAATGCTCTCAGATAATCAGTGGTATAAAATTTTGCACCCGGCTGAGCTACTCTGATAGTGTGGAAATGTGCAATATTGGGGAATTTCGCCTGCTGGTCGTTATAACGGCCCACAATACCACCGCCGTAACCAAGAACTCCAACGATACCGCCGTGTTTCCAGTGGGTCTCACGCTCTTTATATGAAAGCTCTACTATCCCCAACAAATCATCTACAATATCCGCTGGTATCATCAGGTTATCCTGACCCACTTTATGCCTGTGCACCGCTTCTCTCTTTAAATCACTTACAAAACTCGGCCAGGGGCCTGATTCCAACTGCTCCAACTGTGAAATATCATGCTTGCACTTGTAATTCTTAAGCTCATCTTCTGTATAATTGTTTAACTGATTATCGTCAAAAATCCTCACATCGTTGTACTTCCGATGTTCCTTTTCTTCCTTATCCCACTGCTTCTCCTGTCCGGGAATTGACATCTTCTACCTCCTTCGCTGAGTTATTAGTAAAATACTGGCAAATAAAGCGAAAAATTAGACTATCTCTTCACCCCCTTCCTACATGGATATTTACTAAAAATTTAGACAGAAATATGCCTTTTACTTTTTTAAGCCTAAAGAAAAGTGTTTAATGATAATCTACTATTTCCCTTTTGTCAAGTAAGGATTATTTATATTCAATATAAGCCGATAGATTTCTTATCCGAAATGCCTTGAATGATATATTTTACCATTTAGCTATTGCTTATGATATGCCCCTGCTTTTTTCTATTTTACCTATGGACTCTTCTGCCCACCGGCCTACTTTTTTTTGCAAAAATTTTCCATTTATATATATCTGCACATTTTCGGTTCGAAATCTTAATTCTTCAAGAAGTGGCCTGGCGGGCTGAAAACCTGCTTCTCCCATAGCCCACGCTGCAATTCCAAGGATTTCACTGTCTTCGCTCTGGAAAACCGCCAATATTTTATCCTCGAAAAAATTTACGGATTCCGCTATCCGTCTGCCCAACCGTCCAATCCCCCAAAGACCTCCTTTCATAAGTGGCGGCTCTTCAATGGAATGCGCTATCATCATACTTCCATACGGATCAATTATCTCCGGTATATTCACAATAATTTCTGCAATGGTTTGCGGCGCACTCCAGCCAATTCCACCGGATTCATCAGACATTGACCAGAAGAGGGTTCTGATATATATCCGCACCTTTTCTTCCTGTCCTGAACTCCACCAGTGTTGCATAAGTTTTGCAGCCATCTCGATAGCTGTCCAGCGGAGATTTTCATCCATATCAAAAAGACGGAAACGAACTTCCTGCCAGAAACGCCTGTCTCTCTCGCATAAATCGAGCAGGGGCTCATAATCTCTTTTCCTGAGAAGTTCTCTGACCTGCTGTTTTACTGATTTATCCATATCGATTTGTTATTTATACCTTCATTTGTGCTATACTTACCGAGTTTCTCTTATAGGAGTAAAGTATGCCTAAAATAAGAATTATATTGCTACTCATCAGCGTTATTATAGCACCAGCGCTCCTGTTTGCACAGGAACAGCCTGTTATCAATTCGATAGAAATAAAAGGTCTGAAAAGGATCGATGAAATTGCGGTAAAATCCAGGATTACCCAGAGGGCAGGGGAACCTATCTCTCAGGAGAAAACAAATGAAGACATAAAAAGTATTTTCAAAATGGGATATTTTGATGATGTCAGGGCAGAGATTGAACCATTTGAGGGCGGCATAAAGCTGATCTATGTTGTGAAGGAAAAACCTGCAATTGTAAAGATAGAGCTGCAGGGCAATAAGGAGTTTGATGATGCCAATCTGAAGGAAAAATTGACTATAACAACCGGCGCAATAGCTGATGCGGTCCTGATCCAGGACAATGCCAATAAGCTCAGGGCGTTTTATGAAGAAGAAGGATACTGGCTCTCACGCATAGTGCCTGTTGTAAAAACTATTAATCCGGATGAGGTCAGTCTGACCTATCAGATAGAAGAAGGCCCAAAAATAAGAATAAAGAAAATACTTACTGAAGGGAATAAGGCTATTACATCAAGCAAGATAAAAGGAGTCATTGAAACAAAAGAATGGTGGCTTTTCTCATTCATTTCTTCTTCAGGTTATTATAAAAAAGACCGTATGGAGTCTGATATCGAAAAAATAAGGGATATTTATTTTAACAACGGATTCATCAAGGTAGTTGTTGGTGAACCCCGGATTCAACTCTCCGATGACAAGAAAGGGATGTTCATATCAATCCCGATCTCGGAAGGCGACCAGTACAAGATTGCCTCCATAGATATATCAGGCAATAAGGCACTTGACGGTAATAGCATCAGGGGAAGGATCAGCATGATGCCTGATACGCCTTTCAGCAAGGCAAATCTTAGAAAAGATATCTTCTCAATCTCCGAACTGTATTCAGAGAACGGCTACGCACTCATTACTGTTACTCCTGATCTGACGCCCGATGAGAGCAAAAAACTTGTAAGGATAAACCTAAAGATTGATGAAGGCGAACGGTACAGGATAGGGAGGATAGAGATTGCAGGCAATACGAAAACCAGAGATAAAGTTATAAGAAGAGAGGTAAGGCTGGATGAAGGTGATCTCTTTAACAGCGCCCTGATAAAGAGAAGCTATGAAAGGATCAATAATCTTAACTTCTTTGAGACTGTTGAGTTAATTCCTAAACCCAAGCCGGAGGAAAAACTCGTTGACCTTGATATTAAAGTCAAGGAAAGACCAACCGGATTCTTCAGTGTCGGAGGCGGCTATAGTTCTGTTGAGAAATTCATTGCTATGGTTGAGCTCACACAGGGCAATCTTTTTGGCAAAGGACAGTTTGTAAAACTGAGAGCAGAGCTTGGCGGAAGAACAACGTATTATGATATATCTTTTCGGGACCCATGGTTCATGGACAAACCTGTTTCATTTTCTACAAATATTTACAAGATAACAAAAGAGTATATAGATTACAAAAAGGAAGCCACCGGATTTGGTATTTCCTTAGGCAAGAGACTTTCAGAATACTGGGCGACTGATATCGCATATAATTTTGAGAATGCAAATATTACTAATGTAGCTTCAGATGCCTCTAAAATAATAAAAGACCAGGAAGGCAAGAGCACCACCAGCAGCATCACCCCTTCATTGGTTAGGGATTCAAGGGACAATTATCTCGACACGTCAAGAGGGTCAAGAAATTCCATATATGTTACTTATGCGGGGTTGGGGGGATCGAATAATTTCCTAAAGAGTGAGGTAGATTCCTCATGGTATTTTCCTATTGGCAGCACAACGCTGATGCTGAGAGGCAGATACGGTTATACTACAGGAATAGGCGGCAAAGAACTGCCATTATATGAGAGGTTTTATGTAGGCGGTATATATACAGTCAGGGGTCTTGGATTCGGTGAAGCAGGGCCAAAGGATAATGAATCAGGAGATTATGTAGGGGGAACGAATCAACTCATTTTCAACATAGATTACACCTTTCCTCTGGTCAGTGAAATAAGACTGAAAGGTGTGGTCTTCACTGATATAGGAAGCGCGTTTTATGCATTTAAGGAGATGAATCTGCGCTATACGGCAGGATTAGGCGTAAGATGGATCTCTCCTTTCGGCCCGATACGGTTGGAATGGGGGCATAACCTTGACAAAAAAGAGGGGGAACAGCCCAGCAGGTTTGAATTCGCTTTTGGAACTTTCTTTTAAACTAAAAACATATCAAGGGAGGACATATGACGAAAATATCTGTTGAAAAGCTTTTCATTGTTTGCCTTTTGCTTTTTGCTTTTTCTGTTTTGCCTGTTTCCTTGCCTGCTGCGGAGAACATTAAGTTCGGGGCTATTGACGTACAGAAGATATTGAATGAGTCTGAGGCAGGGAAGAAGGCGAAAACTGATCTTGAGTCCTTAATAAAATCAAAGCAGGTTTCTATTGATGAAAAAGGCAAGGCTATAGAAAAAATGAAGGCGGACATAGAAAAACAGGCATCTGTGCTTTCAGCAGATGCAAGAAAAACCAAGGAAGATGAACTGGAAAAATTAATCAGGGAATACCAGCGGCTTGTACAGGATTCACAGGCTGAGGTTAAGAAGAGGGAAGCCGAGTTGACAGATGGGATACTGAAAGACATTCGTGAAATAATAGACAAGATCGGTGAAGAAGAAGGCTACACCCTCATTGTTGAAAAAGGCATGATCGTTTATTCCAGCAAAGGGATAGACGTCACTGACAGTATCATAAAAAAATTTGATGAATTAAGGGCCAAATCGAAAAAATAGTGAAGCTTACAGAACTTGCATCTTTGCTCAATGGTGAAATCTTTGGCAATCATGATACGGAAATTACAGGGGTATCAGGTATTCATGAGGCTAAAGAAGGGGATATTACTTTCATAGCATCTAAAAAATATTTAAAAGATATTGGAAATTCCAGGGCTTCCTGTGTAATAGTTAAGGAGGCTGTTGCTGATTTAAACAAAACTCAGCTCAGGGTATCCAACCCGCACCTTGCATTTGCAAAACTGCTTGAGCGCTTTTACATAAAACCAATAAAGCCTACTGGAATAAGCAGAGATGCGATCGTATCTGATAAGGCAAAGATAGCAGATGATGTCTCTATTCTTCCCTTCTCCTATATAGCAGACGGCGCATCAATCGGCAAAAATACTATTATTCATCCATATGTATATATCGGCGAAAATACATTTGTGGGAGAGAAATGCATTCTTTATCCCAATGTAACTGTAAGAGAGGGGGTAAAGATAGGCGACAGGGTCATAATACATTCAGGTTCTGTTATAGGTTCTGATGGTTTTGGCTATGTTTTCGAGGACGGCAAATACCACAAGATCCCTCAGATAGGCGGCATTATTATTGAAGATGATGTTGAGATAGGCTCAAATGTATCTGTAGACAGGGCAACAACCGGGAATACGATAATCGGCAAGGGGACTAAGATTGATAACCTGACACAGGTAGCTCACAATGTCAAAATCGGTTCAAATTCGATTATTGTTTCACAGGTGGGCATCGCAGGAAGTTCAGAGATAGGAGATTATGTTACTCTCGGTGGTCAGGTCGGAGTTGCAGATCACACTAAAATAGAATCGGGGACAATGATAGGCGCAAAGTCCGGTGTTATGGGCCATGTTACAAAGGGCGCTTATTCAGGCACTTTTGCCATTCCTCACAGGGACTGGTTAAAAGCACAGGCTATTTTTGCAAAGCTTCCAGAACTCAATAAGAGGATAAGAGATCTCGAAGAAA
The DNA here is from genome assembly GCA_016873615.1 of Nitrospira sp. Classification (GTDB taxonomy): domain Bacteria; phylum Nitrospirota; class Thermodesulfovibrionia; order Thermodesulfovibrionales; family SM23-35; genus VGWX01. The sequence continues at coordinate 120,727 of VGWX01000001.1, forward strand.
AGATAAATGAACTTGAAAGGAGGAATCCCGAATGATGGATATAAAGGAGATACAGAAACTCCTGCCGCACAGGTATCCATTCCTTTTAGTTGATCGAATTATTGAGATAGTTCCGGCAACAAAAGCAGTTGGGATCAAAAACGTAACGATGAACGAAGAATTTTTCAGGGGACATTTCCCTGATCAGCCTATAATGCCCGGCGTTCTGATAATAGAGGCGCTTGCACAGGTAGCAGGTATCCTTGCTTTCAAGACAGAAGGAGCCGCAGGTAAAGCTGTTTATTTCATGAGCATAGAAAGGGCAAAATTCAGGAAACCGGTTGTTCCGGGCGACCAACTGAGATTAGATGTCTCCATACTGCAGCATAGAGGCAGTGTATGGAAGTTTTCCGGCAATGCATTGGTTGAAGACAAAATTGCAGCAGAGGCAGAATTCACTGCTATGGTAGCGGATAGAGAGATATAATTTATGACAAAGGAAATACATCCAACATCAATCATATCACCGAAAGCAGAGATCGAAGAAGATACGTTTGTCGGTCCATTCTGTATTATTCAGGACGGAGCTCATATAAAAAGAGGCTCAAAACTTATCTCGAATGTAATCATAGAAGGCAACACGGAGATAGGTGAAAACTGCACGATATATCCATTCACAAGCATCGGGTTGCCGCCACAGGATTTGAAATACAGGGGAGAAACAACCGGAGTTAAGATAGGGAATAACAACACAATTCGCGAATATATAACCCTCCACAGGGCATCTGTTGGAGGAGACGGCCAGACAACAATTGGAGACAACAATTTCCTCATGGCGTATGTCCATATCGCACATGATTGTAAAATAGGGAATTCTGTAATCATGGCTAATGTTGCAACATTAGCAGGCCATGTAGTTGTTGAAGATCATGCTTATATCGGCGGACTTTCTGCAGTTCACCAGTTTGCGAGAATCGGCTCTTATGCAATGGTTGGAGGATTCAGTGGAGTAGTACAGGATATACCGCCATACATGATCGCATCCGGTCCGCGGGCAAAGCTCTTCGGCCTGAATACTATCGGGCTCAAACGGCACAGCTTCTCTGACTCAACTATAAACGACCTGAAAAAGGCATATAAAATACTATTCAGGGAAAAGCGGACTTTAAAAGATGCTATCAAGAAAATACAGGAAAACCTCCCATACACAGACGAGATAAAACATCTCATTGAGTTCATACAAAAGAACAAAAGAGGCATCTGCAGGTAATGAAAAGCAGTAATCCCCCTAAAGCCCCCTTTAGAAAAGGGGGCTTATCTGATTATAAATCAGGATCTTTTGAATAAACTCCCCTCTTTTGTAAAGAGGGGTTAGGGGAGATTACCAGAAGAATTTTACATGAAGAAACTCGGTCTTATAGCAGGTACAGGCGAACTGCCCATAGCAGTTGCCAGTGACGCCCGTTCACAGGGGTATAAAGTTATGGCTGTGGCGCTTGAACCGCTGGCTGATACAACACTCTCTTCTTATGTTGACGAAATAAAATGGGTTAATGTCGGCAAGTTGGGAAAACTCATAGACTCACTCAAAGACTACGGCATCAAAGAAGCAGTTATGGCAGGAAAAGTATCAAAGACCCTCCTGTACAAAAGCAGGATAACACCTGATCTGAGGGCTGTAAAACTTCTATTCTCTCTTAAGGATAAAAAAGATGATTCCATTCTCCTTGCAATAACAAAAGAGCTTGAAGAAGAAGGGATTCATCTCCTCGACATAACACGATTTAGTTCAGGGCTATTAATGCCCGAAGGCGTCATTACCAAAAGAAAACCTACAGCAGATGAATGGAAGGACATCGAATTCGGCTGGAAGGTCGCCAAAGAAATAGGCAGACTCGATATAGGCCAGACGGTTCTTGTTAAGAATCAGGCTGTAATGGCTGTTGAAGCAATTGAAGGTACCGATGAGGCAATTAAAAGGGGAGGCAAACTCGCCGGGCCCGGCGCCGTAATTGTAAAGGTCAGCAAACCCAATCAGGATATGAGGTTCGATGTGCCTACGGTAGGACTGGAAACCCTTAAAGCCATGATCGATGTGGGCGCTAAAGTGCTGGCTGTTGAATCAGACAAAAGCATTATCCTGAACAGAGAGCAGATGATCGAGGAATCAAAAAAGGCAGGAATTTCAATAGTAGGTTATTCCGGCGAAAGCCCTCAATTGTAACCATTAAAGAGAGAGTTTTCTGTATTAAAATTTGACTCAGTTCTCCCTCTGGTTGATAAGCACACGACATCCTCTGAAATTTCTAATACACCTGCTTAGAAACACCGGGCAAAAATCAAAATCCTTGAAGAGTAGATTCGGTAATAAATACGCTGGGATTTGTGTATAGAGATTCTTTCGAATAAGCATCATTCCGCTGCGGTAGTTGCGGAATGATGCTTATTCGTACTACGCTGGTCTCTATGGGATGTTTAAGATTGAATCTGAATAACGCTGGTTATTTGTAACACCTACAACTGATTAAAATCAATGAGTGGTAATTATTGTGGAAAGTCTAAGTGGAAAAGTCTCTTCGATTTCTCTGCAAAGAAATCAGTAACAATAGGCCGAGGGTCTTACTAATTGTTGATAATACCGGGGAAAGGGTTCAAGGACCAGTTGTAGATCTTACGGAGAAAGACGAGACAGGCAAATATTATCGGTCAATAGTGAAGACCCTTGACCCCAATAAATATAATATAAACCTTGCAGAGTATTTACTTTAACCCGAATAATGCAATTAACCACAGAGAGCACGGAGAAACATATTGATAATAAAAGAGAAGCTATCAGTTTTATAATTTCCTCTGTGCACTATTTT
>VGWX01000002.1 GCA_016873615.1 Nitrospira sp.
TTTCTCTACGCTGTCTGTCATAACGCTCCTCCTTATCTGTTAGCTCATTTACTATCAGATTATAGCGCAAAAAAACACTTCTTGCAACTCCTCTTACATTTTTGACGCAGACCCTTGCTTCGTCAGACAGTTCATCTTTATCATCATGGGTAATTGGGAAGTGTCTTGCAAGCAGTTTTCCGGATTCTTTGACAGCTTCGCATAAAGCATCACATGCACGACCATCTTTAATCCCCTGCGAAACCATGTTCGCATATCTGTTGAGGGTCTCCTGCTCAATCTTTTCATAGATACCTTTATCAGCAAGAACCCAAACCTTTCTTTCGAGCAGAGAAAGGAAGAAAAGAGCCCCGGTCTGCTGTTTTGTCTTATAAAGACCCTTCTCATAGAATGCCCTGATGTCCCCCTGCTTTTCTCATTTTTTATTTGTTGACATGAAATTGTATCATTAATATGCATGAGATATAAAGATTTATCGTGGTATTACACGCAGTGGTTTTGTTGACTTTAAGAGCCAAAAGAAGTATCATTTAACTAAATGAAAGGATAAAATGTTTGAGAAATTTACAGAGCGCGGAAGGAAGGTAATCATCTATGCAAAGGAAGAGGCTGAAAAGCGCCAGAATGATTACCTTGGCACTGAACACCTCTTGCTTGCTGTCTTAAAAGAAGATGACGGATTGCCGATAGCGATACTTAAACGCATGGGCATTACTTCAGAGGAAGTGCGCCTGGAGATCGAAAGGAATCTTCCTCAGGGATCAAACCTCATGACCTTCGGTGATATACCTTTTACACCCAGGGCTAAAAAAGTCCTTGAACTTGCTGTTGAAGAGGCACGGCTCCTCGGCCACAATTATATTGGAAGTGAACATATCTTTCTCGGCCTCGTAAGGGAAGAAGAAGGCATAGGAGGGAAGATATTAAGGAGCTTTGGCGCCAACCTTTTAGGAGCGCGGCAGCTCACCATTAATTTTTCAATACGGGCACATACTAACGTTAAAGATAAAAAGAGCACAACACCTGCGCTCGATGAGTTTGGCAGAGACCTTACGCTGCTGGCAAAAGAAGGAAAACTCGATCCTGTCATAAGCAGAGAAGATGAGATAGAGCGTCTCATCCAGATCCTCGGCAGAAGGATTAAAAACAATCCTGTTATTATTGGAGAGCCTGGCGTCGGAAAGACTGCCATAGTTGAAGGTCTTTCCCAGAAGATTATTTCCGGCAATGTCCCTGACAGTCTTCTGGGGAAACGCATTGTATCACTTGATCTCGGCGCCCTCATCGCAGGGACAAAATACAGAGGTCAGTTCGAGGAGAGGCTCAAGATTGTTATGAAGGAGATTGTTCAGTCCGACAATGTCATGCTCTTCATTGATGAACTGCATACCCTTATAGGAGCAGGCGCTGCAGAAGGTTCTGTGGATGCATCGAGCATGCTCAAACCAGCCCTGTCACGCGGCGAAATACAATGTATCGGAGCAACAACGCCTGATGAGTACAGGAAACACATAGAAAAGGATGGCGCGCTTGAACGGAGATTCCAGCCGGTGCATGTTCAGCCGCCGGATGTAGAAAACACTATAAACATTCTGAGAGGATTGAAACCCCGGTACGAATCTTTTCATAAAGTAAAGATCAGTGATATTGCAATTGAAGTTGCTGCAAAACTGTCGGACAGGTATATCACAGACAGATATCTACCTGATAAAGCAATCGATGTCATCGATGAGACCGGCTCAAGGATTAAATTAAAGAGATATACGCCTCCCCGGGAATTGAAGGAACTGGAGACTGATATACAGAGATTTTCCAAGGAGAAGAATCTATATATAAAGCTGCATGATCTCGAAAAGGCTTCATCCATTCGTTTAGAGGAAGAAAAACTGAAAAGGCTCCATGAACAGATGCACAAACAATGGGTGGATAATTTAAGCAAGGAAATACCCTATGTAGGCGAAGAAGATATTGAATATACGGTAGCCAAGATGACAGGCATCCCTCTGTCAAAACTTGAAGAAAAAGAATCGGAGAAACTTATTCTGATGGAGGATAATCTCCATAAGAAGATAATAGGCCAGGAAGAAGCAATAAAAGCTGTCTCAAGGGCGATCAGGAGATCAAGAGCAGGATTGAAATCCAGCAAGAAGCCGATAGGGTCGTTCTTTTTCCTCGGCCCCACAGGGGTTGGCAAGACAGAACTTGCAAAGGCGTTAGCGTGGTTTCTTTTCAATGATGAGAACTCTCTCATCAAAATAGATATGTCGGAATATATGGAGAGGTTTAATGTCTCGAGACTGACAGGAGCGCCTCCAGGCTATGTAGGTTATGAAGAAGGCGGGCAGCTTACAGAAAAAATTCGCAAGAAGCCTTATTCGGTGGTACTCTTCGATGAAATAGAAAAGGCGCATCCCGATGTCTTTAACATACTTCTCCAGGTTCTTGATGAAGGAGTACTGACAGACAGTTTTGGAAGAAAGGTGGATTTCAGAAATACTGTAATCATAATGACATCAAACCTTGGAGCCAGGCTGATCGAAAAAGCAACCCCTCTTGGTTTCCAGAGGAACATATCCGAGATGCTTTACGAAAAGATAAAGGAAAACGTCCTTAATGAACTCAAGAAAACCTTTAACCCCGAGTTCCTTAACCGCGTTGATGAGATAGTTGTTTTTCATCCTCTCGAAAAGGCTCATTTACTCTCTATCATTGACTTGCTCGTGGAAGAGACAAACAGAATGCTGCTCGAACAGCAGGAGCTTGTCATCGAGGTATCTCACGAAGTCAAGGAGTGGATCATAAAGCAATACTATCAGCCCACATATGGCGCAAGACCTATGAGGAGAGCTGTTCAAAAAGTGATAGAAGATCCGCTCTCAGAAGAAATGCTCAGAGGAAGCTTTAAACATATCCATAAAATAAATGTCATTCTCGAAGATGATAAGCCGGTATTTCTCGAAACAGAGGAAGCTGTCCCTGTCTTGTCCGGCGCTAACTAATTGACGGTGAAATTCAAAACTCCTATCCTACTGATAATTTTGGTTTTCGGAATCATAGTCGCCTTTTTCATCATCAGACCTTCACATGTCCCGAAGATAACAACAGTCGGAAGTGAAGCGCCTGATCTCCAACTCACAGATATCAGCGGAAACAGGCTCAGGCTTTCTGATACGAAAGGTTCGGTTGTTTTTATTAATTTCTGGGCAACCTGGTGTGGATCATGTATTGAAGAAATACCCTCAATCGAAAGGTTGTCAAGACTTCTGTCAGGAAACTCACAATTCAGAATCGTTACGATTCTTTATAAAGATGACCTGAACAGGGCGCTCAGTTATATGAAACAGAATGGTTATACTTTTCCGGTGTATCTGAATCCTGATGAATCTGCCGCAAGGAGCTTCGGCATTACCGGCGTGCCTGAAACCTTTATTCTGGACAAAAAGGGGATATTGAGGAAAAAGGTAATAGGCCCTGCGCCATGGGATGCTCCGGACTTTATACAGGCATTCCAGAATCTCATCAATGAACCATAAGAATACCGGTGGGGAAGATCAGGTCTCTTGAACCAGCGCTCCTTTTTACAGGAGCGCTCTATTCCGATTCAGAAATCTTTGAATCTTCAAAAGAATTGCTCGGAAATAATTTTGGCGAGATCCTCTTTGAAAGCCTTCCGGTACAATGGGATTATTCCCTTCATTATAAAGATGAACTTGGCTGGCCCATTTCAAGAAAGTTTATTTTTTTCAACAACATGCTCGACCCCGGGACTATAGCAGACATTAAATTAAAGACAAATGAAATTGAAGATGCGTTGTCTCTGAACGGAAAAAGACGCATCAACCTCGATCCGGGCTATCTGACACTCGCAAAAATAGTGCTTGTATCCACGAAAAACTATTCACACCGGATTTATCTGAAAAAAGGGATTTACGGTGAGGTAACATTAATCTATTATAAAGACGGCGCATTCAAACCCCACCTCTTTACATACAGGGATTATCAGGATAAGGCATGTATCGATATATTCCTGCATGTAAGGGATTTGCTTAAAAAGAAGCTTGCCCCTTAAACCAATACCAGGTTATCCCTGTGTATGGCCTCTTCTGAATATTTATAGCCAAGGATCTCTTCGATCTCTGTTGTCTTTCTGCCCTTTATTTTTTCAATCTCTGAAGATGAGTAGTTTGTAAGTCCTTTCGCAATACGGTTGCCCTTTGTATCGAGACAGTAAACAGCATCGCCTGTATCAAAATCTCCGGCAACAGATACAATGCCTGAAGGAAGCAGACTCTTCCCGCCCTGTGCAAGGGCTTTTACTGCACCCTCATCAATAACAAGGCTCCCTTTGGAACGACTGCTGTATGCAATCCATCCCTTTTTTGAAGATAACTTCTCCTTTTTTGGCATGAAGATTGTACCAACGGATTTGCCTCCGATAAGCGACTTAAGGAGTCCATCCTTTCTGCCGCTGATAATATTGACTAAAATCCCATGGTTTACAGTCCTTTTTGCAGCAAGTATTTTTGAATACATGCCTCCTGTTCCTATATCGCTTCCTGCACCCCCGGCCCTATTCTCCAGTTCAGGGGTTATTGTCTCAATACATTCGATAAGCCTTGCCACTGGACTATGCTTCGGGTCTTCAGTAAACAGTCCTTCTACATCTGAGAGTATAACAAGTCTTTCTGCCTCTACAAGGCTTGCGACAAGAGAAGCAAGATGGTCATTGTCACCGAATTTGATTTCATCTGTTGCAACTGTATCGTTCTCGTTAATAATGGGAATAACTCTGTATGAAAGCAGCGTCAGGAGTGTGTTTTTGGAATTGATATATCTTTTTCTGTCGGAAAAATCATCGCGTGTCAGCAATACCTGTGCAACTTTTTTGCCATGATCTCCAAAGCTCCTCTCATATGCCCACATGAGGCTGCTCTGTCCAACTGCTGCAGCTGCCTGTTTGAGTTTTATATCCCTTGGTTTCTCCTTCAACCCAAGCTTTCTCATGCCTGCAGCAACAGCTCCGGATGACACAACTACGATCTCATAGCCCGTATCATGCAGTTCAGAAATGTCACTTGCTAAGGAGGAGATTCTTTTTGTATCAAGCCCTTCTTTTGAATCAGCAAGGATATTGCTGCCGATCTTCACAACAAGTCGCTTCATATAATTTTACCTCTGCAAAATTATACATCGGCATTGATCCTATTGTCATCAGGCAAGTTTCTGAAGATTAAGTTCGATTTCAGAATAAAATATGAGGCGCTACAACACTTTTAATGCTGACTCTGTAACCCGGGGGTCAAACTGTGTATTAATACATCTCTTAAATTCCAGGAATGCATACTCTTTCCCCGGCGCTTGTCTGTGCGGTCTGTCTGCAGTCATTGAATCAAATGAGTCAGCCACGTGGAGTATCCTTGCACCCACAGGAATATCTTCACCCTTAAGGCCGTCAGGATATCCTTTTCCATCTATTCTCTCATGGTGGTGGCGTATTAAAGGTATAATATCCTTTAACTGCTTGACCGGTTTGAGGATTGAGACCCCCTGAACAGGATGTTTTTTTATCAGTTCAAGCTCCTTGTCTGTAAGATTCACCGGCTTATCAATAAGCCCTTTATTAATTATTCCTATATCATGAAGGAGGGCAGCAAGCCTGATTTTCTCCATTTCCTCCTCACTGAGCCCCATCGCTTTCGCAATCTTTATTGAATATGATGCTACCCTTTCAGAATGACCCCCCATACAGGGCCTTTTCTCATCTATTGCGTTCACTATTGCCCTCACAAAGTTAATAAACAACTCTTTGGTCTTGTAGTACGAATCAGAAATCTCGTCAATGATATCGAGAAAGAGATACTTATTTCGTTCGGTTTTATCAGTCCACAACTGCAGTTGTTTAATACTTTCATTCAGGACCATCTCTTCCTTCTTGCGTGCGGTTATATCATGGATAGTTCCCCTGTAATAGATTAAATTGCCGTTTGTATCGCGGACAGCGCGTACACTCTCTGAAATCCATATCTTGCTGCCGTCCTTATGATAAACCTGAGATTCAAATCCTGAGACAACTTCTGTTTTTTTTACTAAATTCATGAACTTTGAACGACGTTTGGGTTCGATATATATTTGATCGCAATTGTCCTTCAGATCTGTCATCAGATCCTTTGGAGATTCATAACCCAAAATACGTGCAAGTGGTTTATTTGCTGCAATAAACTGTCCTTCTGATGAAGTTAAATAAATCCCTTCAACAGAGTTTTCGAAAATAGCCCGATATATCTCCTCTGATTTCTTTAAGCGCCGCACTTCCATAGCCCGTGATATCTTCATTAAAAGTTCCTCCGCCTTAAATGGTTTTATTACATAATCAAAGGCGCCAACTTCCCTGTCGCCTGCAGAAGTCTGTACGGTATCCTGACCTTTAATCACAATGCAGGCAAGATGGGGATCTATAACCAGAGCTGCCCGCATAAGTGCGATACCATCCGTATCAGGCGTTGCTGCGTCCGTCAAAAACATATCAACAGAGTGATTCTTCAATGCCTCAAGCGTACGCTCCCATAACGCACTGGCTGATACCATGTAGCCGACATTTGAGAGAATTCCGCATAAAGAGGTCATGAATTCAATGTCCTTGCTGAAAACCACGATCTTTTCTTTTTCAGGCTTATTCATTTAATATTCCTTTGTTTGTTCATAGTTTTTCCCAATCGATAAAGAATAACAAATCGCTTTTCATAAAAAATATCGTAAAAAATATATTCTTCTGTAGTATTTTTCCTACAATATTTATTCTATTATTCTACTAATCCATGTTTCACAGCATAACGGATAACTTCTGCTATGGAATTCATGTTCATTTTTTCAAGTATCCTTGTCCTGTAGGTGCTTACAGTCTGTATGCTCAGTGATAACTCCTGAGCAATTTCCTTTAATGTCTTTCCCAGGGCTGACATGCACATTACCTGATACTCCCGATCAGAAAGCGTTTCATGAGATGGCCTTTCAACATATATCTCCAGTTCAGAGATCAATTTCTCGGCAAGTGAAGCATTGACAAACTTTCCTCCCTTTGAAATTTTCCTTATTGCAGCAATCAGTTCATCCGGCGCACTCTCTTTGGTCAGATAACCTGATGCGCCTGCACGTAAAGACCTTACCGCATACTGTTCCTCAGGATGCACACTCAACATGAGGACAGGGAGTTTAGGGTTTTTCCTCTTTACCAGCCTGAGAATTTCAAGCCCATTTTTACCGGGCATCGAAATGTCCAGCAGAATCACATCATAATTATTTTCAGATATCTTATCGAGCGCTTCCAATCCATTGTCTGCTTCTTCAGAGACGATCATATCAGGAGTTTCAGATATAATCTGTTTCAAACCTTTTCGAACAATGGCATGATCATCAGCAATAAAGATCTTTATCATTCTTCTCTGCTCCCTTATTCAGCGGGATATTGACGTTTATTGTGGTTCCATTGCCGTTAATGCCGGCAATTCTTACAGTCCCCTGTAACAGATGGACACGCTCCCGTATGCCGGTCAAACCAAATGATTGAGGGCTTGAAAGCTGCTCATCAATAATCCCTTTTCCATTATCGGCAACTTCCAGTTCTATTGTATCTGCAGCCTCTCTCAAGCATACTCTTACTAAAGTTGCATGCGCATGTCTTACAATATTAGTCAGGGCTTCCTGGAGTATGCGGTAAATGGCAGTGGAAGCATCCTGACTCAAAATAATATCATCAGGATCAAGGGTGAGCTCACATTTAATCCCTGTCCTTTTCTGGAATTCTCCTAATTGCCATTCAATAGCTGCTGCAAGGCCAAGGTCATCCAATAATCCCGGTCTTAGTTCTGCTGAAATCCTTTGCACTGTCTTCACGGCAGTATCGATCAGATCTGACATTGATTGTGTCTTTGTGAACAGTGTTTTTTGATCTCCGGGGATTTTGGCGTTTAACCAGCATAAATCCATTTTCAGCGCTGTCAACATCTGACCGAGTTCATCATGGATCTCGCGCGCCATATACATCCTTTCCTTTTCCCTTGCAGACTGTAAATGCGCAGAGAGATTACGCAGCTGTTCACGCGATCTCCTCAGCTCCTCTTCAGCCTTTTTGCGCTCGGTGATATCTTCAACAATACCTTCATAGTAGAGCAATTCCCCGTTTGTCCCGTATACAGCAATGGCATTCTCGGAAATCCATATTTTTCCGCCATCTTTCCGATATGCCTGTGACTCAAATCCCTGTACAACTCTTTTCATGCGCATATGCCGGATAAATTCTCTGTGACGCTGTGGTTCAACGTGGAGTTGACGCGCTATATCAGTGAGATTCATGATCAGATCTTCGGGCGAATCATACCCGAGGATACGTGACAGCGCAAGGTTAGCAGTAATATAACGCCCGCTGGGCGCCATCTGATAGATACCGCCTATCGCATTTTCGAAAATAGAGCGATATTTCTTCTCGGCCTCCCGCAGACGCCTGACACTTATCGCACGGGATAAAATCTGCCGGAGCATTTCATAATTTAAGGGTTTCAGCATATAATCAAAAGCTCCAACCTTCATTGCATCAACAGCAGACTGAATTGTCCCCATTCCGGTTATGATTATGCCGAGAAGAGAAGGGTCTATTGTAAGCGCATCCTGTAACAGGGAGATGCCGTCCATTTCAGGCATAATGAGATCAGTCAGGAGCAGGTCAAATGTCTGCTCCTTTAATTCCATTAGAGCGTCTTTTCCTGATGTATACCCTGCTACCAGATATCCATAACGCGAAAGCAGGTCGCACATAGGAGTCAGCGATTCGATATCATCATCAACAATAATCAATCGGCCTGATTCTAATTCAATCACAATAAAAATACCTCTTTATACTATAATTTATTATTAGCATTTGCTTCAATGGTTATTTGTTTATTCAGAAATGTAAATGATTATTAAGATTATTAACGTTTTTATTATAGCATTTGATATATATTTACGCATCTAAAAAATATGATATTGTGCCATTTCGATTATCACGATTTTATAGTATTATTTGTATACAGAGTTTTATATGAAGAATCTTCGCAAAAAGAAAAAACCAAGATATCGGATTCCTATTGATGCAGTTTTAAAATTGAGAACCCATCCTGTTTTATCAAAAAAGGGTGAGAAAGGATATAACAGGGAGCGTGTAAAACAGGAAAACAGAAAAAGCATCAAAGACGAACATTTTGAAGAAAATGGTTGAATTTTTCAGTTTATTCTGGTAAATTTAAAGTGTTTTTATGGTGGAAGACAGAGAAAAGAAATCTGTTCTTGAAGCTTTTCTTTTTCTTTCAGGTGAAGTTTTGACATATGCTTCTCTGAAAGATATAACTGAAATTCCTGAACCTGAAGTAAAAAGGCTCATGGAAGATCTTATTAAAGAGTATAGAGAACGGAATGCCGGTTTGCTGATTGTTGAAATTGCCAATGGCTATCAGATGGTTACAAACCCTGAGTATGCGGATTGGGTCAGGAAATTCAAAAGCACACAGGTATCGAGCAGGCTGTCAATGCCGGCCCTTGAAACTCTTGCTATTATTGCTTACAGACAGCCTATAATAAGGGCTGAGGTCGAACAGATCAGGGGAGTAAATTCAGACAGTGCAATAAAAACACTGTATGAAAAAAGGCTTATTAAAATAATGGGGCGTAAGGAAGCGCCGGGCAGACCGTTTCTCTACGGAACAACGAGAGAATTTTTACAGTATTTCGGTCTGAAGGATCTGGCAGAATTGCCTACTCTCAAAGACCTTACAAGAGAAGAGGCAGCATGATTCAGGAGGTGAGCATGAAAAAGCTTTCTATATTAGTTACAACTCTAATTTTTACAATATTCATAACAGGGACTATTTATGCCGACACTACGTACATCATAAAAAAAGGCGATAACCCATACAATATAGCAAAAAAATTCAAAATCAATACGCAGGATATCCTTAAAGCCAACAATATAAACCCGAAAAATATGAAACCAGGAACCAGGATAAACATACCGTCTGACAAAGATAACCCTTTACAGAAGAATACTTCTGCAAGAAATCAAAATATGGAGACCTCCCAAAGCGTTGCTAAGAGCAATGTGAAAGCAATACAGTCCCATGAAGATCCTTCCGCTCATATAGTAAAAAAAGGGGACACCCTTTTATCCCTGTCGAAAAAATACTCGATACCGGTCAATGAACTCAGGGAACTCAATAATCTGAGGTCATCAAAACTGAAACCCGGACAGAAGCTTACACTGAGAAAGACTGGGCCAAAAACCTATACAGTGAAAAAAGGCGATAATGTTTATAAAATTGCAAAAAGATTTGATATTGATATCGATGAATTGAAAGAGATGAACGGGCTCGAAACAGACCTTTTAAAACCGGGGCAGAAGATGCTTTTAGAGCATGAAACTGAGACTGATGAACCAAAAACCTACAACGCGATACTTTCTCAGGCATTCTCACATTCAAATATCGAGGAAGAGTTGATGCAGGTTTCAGAATACGAAGAACACGGCATGAAAGACAGATTGATCCTCTTTGCAAAGAAACTGCTCGATATTCCGTACAGGTTTGGCGGAAACACCCTTTTGGGGATTGACTGTTCTGCTTACGTACAGAAGGTTTACAGTCTTGTCGGCGTCAATATCTCAAGGTCTGCAAGACAACAGTTCACAGAAGGAAATCCTGTTGATAAAGAAGAGCTTTCTATCGGAGACCTCGTTTTTTTCAGGACATATGCTTCATTTCCCTCTCATGTAGGCATTTACCTCGGCAACAACCTCTTTATCCATGCCTCATCAAGGAGCAAAAAGGTAACCATAGACAGTCTTGAAACACCTTACTACATCAAAAGATTTATCGGAGCAAAACGTCTGATAGACGGAGAAGAAAAGAAGGACGAACCTCAGAAGGAAGGGTAATTAACCCTCATAAATTACCTTTCCCATATCTGAAACATCATATCCGCCCAGGGCTGTTACTATGTTTTTGAACTCACTGTCTTCCTGTATGATCTTTATAAGGCGCCGGAGCATCTCTGTCTCGATAAATTCATGAGGTATTGCAAGATCATAGCGTTCCTTTGCTACCGGTATAAAATCGAGGTCAAGGGCCCGTGCTGATGCGAGGATAGCAAGTCCGGTGTCAGCAATACCTGTAAGCACAGCAGAGGCAACACCCATGTGCGTATATTCCTCCCTTTCATACCCCCTTACGTCTCCCTGTTTTATGCCGATATCCTTCAGGCATTTGTCTGTAAGAAGTCTCGTTCCTGCACCTGATTGTCTGTTCACAAAGATGACATCTTTCCTCGTCAGATCTTTAAATCCCTTTATATCCTTTGGATTGCCTTTGGGAACAATAAGACCCTGCTCCCTGTATACCAGATTCATGAGGATAATTTTTCTTCCGGTAAGCAGCCGTTTAATGAACGGGACATTATATTCTCCAGTTTCCTCATGAAGGAGGTGAGTTCCCGCCATATGCGCCTCGCCCCTTTTTAGCGCCATCAGACCTCCCATTGACCCCACATGGGCTGAAGAGAGGGAGAATCCCGGAAATCTTTTCTTTAATATATTTGCAAGAAGGTCAAGCGCATTGTCATGACTTCCGATGCAGACGATTGTGCTCTCAATCTCAGATTTGGACCTCATTAACTCTATGTCTACTTCAGCGCCTGCGCCTAAGCCCTCAGACATGGCAGGGATTCTTACAAAACCATCAGCCCTTACAAGAGACATAAGCGCCCCTGCGCCACGGGTGACCGGAGTTGCTATGAAATTATCTCCGACCTTTCCAACCTTTACCCTCAGGAATTCCTCCTGTCCAATAACTGATGCTGCCTGTCTGGACATCTTTGCCCTGAGTATTTCAGGCTCTTCCATTTCAATTCCCTGCCGTTTATACAAAAGGGGTTTGGCAAATAAATTGAATGTTATATAAGCAGATACCGGATATCCGGGGATACCGAGGACAGGTTTCTCTTTTACCCATCCAAGGATAACCGGCTTTCCGGGCTTAATGTTTACGCCATGGAGCGCTATTTCTCCAAGGTCTTTTATGGCCTTTGCGGTGAAGTCTTCTGAACCGGCTGAGGCGCCTGCATTAATGACTATAAGATCTCCCATATCATAGGCTTCGAGAATTGCCTTTTTCAGCTCTTCAAGGTTATCAGGGATGATCCTGAATCTGACAGGTTCGCCTCCCCATTCACAGACAAGACCGCCGAGAATTCTTGAGTTGTACTCGATAATGTCGCCTTTCTTTAAATCAGAGCCCGGCTCTACAATTTCAGTGCCTGTAGGGATAATGACTACCTTCGGTTTCCTTCTGACCGACACATCAATATGTCCGCCTGCAAGCATTGCTCCGATATCAACAGGCCTTATCTTTTGATTTTCCGGCAGTATCAGTTCAGTCGCTACAATGTCTTCACCAATAACCCGAACATGCTGCCAGGGTGTTGCAGGTGATAATATTTCAATGTATTCGGTTGCAGTTGCCTCTGAACTCTGCTCTTTGCTCTTTGCTTTAATAATATTCACATCCTCGATCATTATAACTGCATTGAATCTGTCAGGTATGGGATCGCCTGTGTCAACATAAACAGCCTCTTCGCCTGTTTTCAGTCTTTTAGGGTTTCTTTCTGTTGCGCCGAATGTGTCTGCAAATCTTACAGCATAGCCATCCATTGCTGAGGAGTGATAAAAAGGAGAGGAGATGTCTGCAGTTACCGCCTGAGCGGTAACCCTTCCAAGGGAGTCTGTGACTTTGATTTTCTCGCCTGAAAGCGGTCTCATAACCAGCCCGGAATCAAGCCTTTGAAGCCATTTTGATAATGCCTCGTGTAAAGGAGTGCTTTCAAGATAGATGTTACGGGACATTATTGCTTTGTCAGGAGTTTTTTGATCATTATCTTCAGTTCGTCAAGGTCCGATGATTTAACAATATATGCCTCCGAAGCCCATACTGCAAAGTCATCCCTGTAATCATAGGCTGTAGACATAATGACCGGAATCTTTGGATTTTTCTCCTTCATCTGCCTCAGGACCCTGATACCGTCAATGTCAGGCAAAAGGATATCGAGGGTAACTATATCAGGAGATTCTTTTTCGAACATTTCAATCGCTTCCTGGCCATTCGATGCGACAACAACTTCATAGCCTTCATCCTCAAACTCCTCTTTATAAAGCCTTTGGATATGCAGGTCATCATCAACTATAAGTATTTTCATAATCATTCCTCCCTTTTATTGATCACTTACGGGTATTAATACCCTGAATGTACTTCCTGCACCTAATTTGCTCTCCACCTCTATGCTGCCTCCATGCTCCTCTATAATCCTGTGTGTTATCGTAAGGCCAAGTCCGGTTCCCGCCTTCTTTGTAGTAAAAAACGGATCGAATATGAATGGGAGGTCTGCTTCAGCTATGCCCGCGCCGGAATCTTTGAACTCAAACACACATGTGCTGTTTTTTGCATAGGTCTTTACTGATACCGTGCCATTGTTGTCAACCGCCTGAAGGGCATTTTTCAGTATATTGAAGAATGCATCTTTGATCCTGTTAGGATCAACAAAAATATCAACAGGGTTCCCTAACTCCTTAATGATTAATATTTGCTTATCATCAATCTCTGACTCTATGAGGGCAACAACCTCATCTACGAGCTTATTGGCGTCAACAGTCTCCTTTATAATCCTTGTATCCTTAACAAAACTGAGGATTTCATTAAGTATGCCTTCAAGTCTTCCCACCTCTTTTGCAATAATATCAGCATACTCTTTCATATTGCCTTCCAGTTTCTTTTCGAGCCTCCTTGCAAACCCGCCGAGCGAGACAAGAGGATTCCGTATCTCATGGGCAACACGCGCTGCAACTTCCCCGAGCGCTGCCATCCTGTCCGTCTTTATAACTTTCTCACGCAGGTTTTTCAATTCTGTGATGTCGCTGACAACATTGACAGTCCCTATGAATTCACCTGAAATATCAAATATCGGTGAACTTGACGTAATAAAAGTACCTCCCATATAGGGGTCCTCGACCTCTTCAACAAATGCCACTCTCTTCTGAACAGTCTTCTGGTGCGGGCATTCAGTCCATGGTTCTTTTGTTCCATGAAATACTTCATAACATTTCTTCCCTATAATTTCCTCAGGAGGTTTTCCTAATCTCAGGCTGACAGCTTTATTGATATTCTTGACAACATAATCTTCGGTAACGAAATAGACCATGTCTGATATAGACTCAAATATATTCTCAAGCTCCTGCTCTGTAAGCTTAACCTGCTCAAAGAGTCTCGCATTTTCTATAGCTGCCGCAACATGGTTTGAGAAGGCTGACAAGAAACGCATATCCTCCTCGGTAACAGGCCTCCTGTTGAAATAGTTGTCCACCCAGAGAACTCCCAGTACTTTGTCCCTGGATATCAGTGGCACAACAGCATAGGCCTGTGTTCCCAATTGCTGTATGAGCAGTATGTCCGAGAGCGGCTCACTGCCTACGTCGTCAACAGTAAAAAGCTTTTTCTCCTTTACAGCCTTTGCAAGGATTGTATCTTCTGAAAGAGGTATCTCTATCCCCTGGCTAAGTTTATCAAAAAACGAGTCCTTTTTTGACGGACCGACTTCTATTTCGTGCATAATATCAGGCAATGTCTTTCTCTCAAGTGATAGACTGTCCCATATATGGAATGCCTCATCATGGCTTGCCGGTCCCACACCCATCGCGCCTTTCAACAGATTTCTGTCTTCATCAACGAGAAAAAGGATAGCCCGGTTAAACCCAAGCCCTTCACCCATAGTAACTGCCGTAAGAACCATCCTCAGCAATCTATCAAGTTCAAGGGTTCCCCTCATTGCCGAACTTATAAAGAAAAGCCTCGACAGTTCCTGATTTCTCCTGACGAGTTCCTTTTCTACATTCTTCTTTTCAGATATATCCCTCGAAATTCCACTGATACCGATGACTTCTCCGGCAGCATTCTTTATCGGAGAGAGTGTGAGGCTTACAGATATGATTGTCCCGTCATGTTTTTTTCTGAACGTCTCGATCCTTCTGAGCACCTCTCCGTTTCTGATCCTTTGGTTATATTCCCACTCAGGGTCAAGAAGGAATTCAGGCACAAAAGGTAAATATTTTCCCAATGCATCTTCTTTGGTAAATCCATATATCCTCTCCGCCCCCTTGTTCCAGGAAGTAATGATACCATTCAGGTCAGAAGTGACTATTGCGTCTGCAGAATTTTCTATGATGCCCTCAAGATACTCTTTTGTCTGGGCAACCTCATTATAGAGCCTGAGAACCTCGTTATGACAGAGCATCCTGTCGGTTATATCCTGAATAAATACAACACATTCAGCAACTTCCTCTGCATTCTGTTTAACGGGATACACCGAAAGTTCGGCATAATGTGTAGCCCCTTCACGGCTTATCTTCTGGGTTACAACATTTACCTCGCCTGTTTTAAATGTCACCTCTGCAGCGCAATGCGGACATATCAGGCTGTTGTTATGAAATACTTCCATACAGTCTTTATCCATAAGCTCAGCAACAGGCTTTTCTGTCCACTTCCCGACAGAGTTGTTGACTGCAAGTATCCTGTAATTTCTGTCAATTATCAGAACTCCATCGCGGATGTTTTCAAAGATCACCTCTGTAAATTTTTGTCTGTTAGCCAGGTCCATGAATAAACCCCTTACCGCTTCTTTTTTTGTATAGCAGCATTGTAGAGTTCCATATATCTCCGGGCTGACCTTTTCCACGAGAAGTCAGTCTTCATTCCGTCTATTATCATCTTGTTCTTCTTGTCATTATCTGTATAAACGCAAAAGGCCCTTTTCAGGGCATCCTTCAATGCAGAAGCAGTATAATCAGAAAAAAGGAAACCGGTGCCCTTCGATCTCAAAGGTTCAAAGTCTTCTATGGTATCCATAAGTCCTCCGGTCTTTCTCGCAACCGGGATGCAACCGTATCTCAGGGCCATGAGTTGTCCGAGTCCGCATGGTTCATATCTGGACGGTATAAGAAAAAAATCTGACCCTGCATAAATCCTGTGCGCAAGCGGATCATCAAATCCGATGGTAACCGAGATCATCCCCTTAAACTTTTTTGAAAATTCCTCAAAACTCCTGTGGAACATCTCATCACCTTTTCCAAGGATAGCAATCTTTACACCGGAAGACAAGATATCAGGGATCGATTCTATGAAAATATCCAATCCCTTCTGTGCCGACAACCTGCCCACCATACCGATAAGAGGCATGCTTTCAGCATTAAGGATATCTGAGGGTTGAAACAGCCTCTGCAGGAGTTCTCTTTTGCAGATCATTTTTCCTGAGATGTCATTATGACTGTATTGTACAGGTAAAAATTCATCTCTTGAGGGGTCCCATTCATCGTAGTCTATTCCGTTTATAACACCGTAAAGATCATCCTCCCTTGTTTTCAATACACCTTCAAGTCCGAAACTGAACTCCTTATTGAGTATTTCCTTTGAGTATGAAACACTGACAGCGCTCAAAATATCTGCGGATATAATCCCTGCCTTAAGAAAGTTTATCTTTCCGTAAAACTCTATACCATCAGGCGTAAAAAGATCCCAGCCGAGATTTGTAAGAGGCATCTCTGATGCAGGGAAAAGACCCTGATATCCGATGTTGTGTATAGTGAATACGGTAGCTGTCCTTTTGAAAAAAGCATCATTTTTATATACCTTCTTAAGGTAAAGAGGGACAAGTCCTGTCTGCCAGTCGTTACAGTGTATTATATCCGGCCTGAAATCAAGGGCCTTGCATGTTTCTATTATGCCTCTTGCAAAGAAAATGAACCTTGATGCATTATCAGCATAATCTCCTTTAGGCGTACCATAGAGCTCTTGTCTGTCGAAAAATTCATCACATGCTATGAAATAATTGTCATATTTATCGCTGAATACCCTGCCCTCTGTTACCCTTCCTCCAACAGGAACCTTTACTGTAATCCCTGTATAATTCAGATACGATCGGCTCTCTTTTATCCCTTTGTAAAGAGGAAGGATAATGCGCGCGTCCTTTTTGATTTTCCGATATTCCTTGCACAGGGCGCCGGCCACATCCGCAAGCCCGCCGGTTTTTATATATGGCACTGCCTCAGAAGAGGCTATTAGGATCTTCATATTTTCGCTTCTCTCATAAATCTGGCAGATTCCTCGGGAGGGGTCGGGTTGATATAAAAGCCTGATCCCCATTCAAACCCTGCTATTTTTGTAAGCTTCGGGACTATTTCTATATGCCAGTGGTAGTAATCATTCACCTCCTCAGTAAACGGTGAGGTATGGAGCACGAAATTATACGGCGGTATATCAAGTATTTTATCGATCTGTTTCAGTACCACCTGAAGTATCTCTGCCAATGGCGCAAAATTGTTATCAGGAGGATAAAACCCTGACTCATGCTTCTTCGGCAAAATCCATGTCTCAAATGGCGCGCTTGGTGCAAATGGCGCAATGGCAACATACCGGGCATTTTCATAGATAACCCTTTTTTTGGAATCGAGTTCCTGGCTGATCACATCACAGAAAATACACCTTTCCTTCAGATCATAATAACGTTTTGCTGCATCTGTCTCTTCTTTTACCAGTTTCGGTATGATCGGTAGACCGATCAACTGGGTATGGGAATGCTCAAGAGAAGCGCCTGCGGCCTCTCCTTCATTTTTGAAGATCAGGACATATTTCAGCCGCTTGTCCTTTCGTAGATCATTGAGTCTTTGATAATAGGCCCAGAGTGCGTCTTCCACTCCTTTTAATGGTATCGTTGAAAGCGACTGCATATGATCGGGTGTTTCCACTATTACCTCATGGGCGCCTATGCCGTTCATCTTGTCAAATATTCCCTCTCCTGTTTTGGTCAGGTCTCCAAATATCTGAAGTGCAGGGAACTTGTTCGGCATGGTCCGCAATGTCCATCCCGGAGAATTTGGTTTTGTATCGGCAGGCCTGAAAGCCATTATCTCCTGTGGTGTGGTATATTCGTTACCCGGGCAGAATGGACAGAACCCTCCCCTTTTTTTCTGGGAAGGTGAAATAAAATCTGTTGGTCTTTTGCCCCTTTCAACAGAAATGATTACCCATCGACCGGATATTGGGTCTTTCCTCAGTTCAGACATATCTCCTCCATCTGTCGTAAAACGCAGACGTCACGCGTCAGAAGTTGCTGAATCCCTTGCGCCTGATGCTTAACGCCTATCGCCTATCGGATTTGGTATTATTATATCACAATGAGATATAATCACTCATGAAACCTACGTTTATACACAACCTCGTCAATAGCCACTTTGAAGACCCTTCGCTTTTTGTCAGGATCATGAGAGAGAAGAGGGCATTTTTATTCGATATAGGCAATATCACAAAACTCCATCCAGGCGACCTCCAGAAAATAACAGACGTCTTTGTTACGCATACCCACATAGATCATTTTATAGGATTCGACACCCTTCTCAGGGCGTTATTAAGAAGAGAAATACCTTTAAGAGTCTTTGGTCCTTCAAATATTATTGACTGTGTTGAGGGCAAACTGAAGGGTTATATGTGGAACCTTATAAAGGAATACCCCTTAAGGATAGAGGTATTTTCCGTGGATGGAAATTCAGCAACCTCTTCCTGCTTTTATGCTGAGAACCGTTTTCAGAGAATAGACAGGGGCACGTCCCGGTTTGACGGTACGCTCGTAAAAGAACCTCTCTTTACAATAAAGGCCCTGCAGCTTAATCATCAGGTCCCATGTCTTGCTTATTCACTTGAAGAAGAATTTCATATCAATATAAACAAGGCATCCCTGAATGATATAGGCCTGCCTGTCGGGCCATGGCTTTCTGAATTGAAACGCGCTATCAGAGAGAACAGGCCGGGAGAGACAGAGCTCGTTGTATCTGACAGAAGATTCTTCCTGCGGGAATTAAGAGAGATTGCAACAATAACAAGAGGCCAAAAGATCTCATATGTAACTGATATCGCAATTAATAATGAGAATATTGAGAAGATCATTGAATTCGCGCGGGGTTCCGACACCTTCTATTGCGAAGCATATTTTATGGACAAAGATATGGACAGGGCTTTAAAGAGATTCCACCTTACTGCAAAAATAACCGGCAGGATTGCAAGAGAGGCAGGGGTCGGGAATCTTGTTGCTATGCATTTTTCGCCAAAATACAGGGAGCAGGATGAGAAGCCTGAAGACGAAGCACTGAGGGAGTTCAGGAATCAGACCTCTTAAAAGTCAGAACAGCATTTAATCCGCCAAAACCGAATGAATGAGATATTGCATGCCGTATCTCAGCCTTACGAGTCTGAGTCACATAATCAAGGTCACAGTCAGGATCCCTCTCTTTCAAGTTTACTGTTGGCGGAATGATCCCTTCTCTCATGCTCATTAATGTAAAAGCTGCTTCAAGCGCACCTGATGCAGCGAGCATATGGCCTGTTAAGGATTTGATCGAGGTGATGGGTACATGGCCGGCGTTTCCGCCAAAAGACAGCTTGACCGCCTCTGTCTCTGTCTTGTCGCCAAGGGGCGTTGACGTCCCGTGAGCATTTATAAAATCGATATCATCCGGTTTTAAACCTGCTTCGTCTATTGCCATACTTATTGCCCTTGATTCACCTTCTGATGACGGTTTTGTCCGATGGAATGCATCTGTTGTATTTCCGTAGCCTGTAATTTCACCGTATATCTTCACCCCTCTTTTCACAGCGCGTATATAATCTTCCAGCACAAGGATGCATGCGCCTTCTGAAAGCACAAATCCGTCGCGTGTCCTGTCAAACGGCCTGCTTGCAGAAGCGCCATTACCTTTTGATAATGCTCCTGATGCTCCATATCCCTCAATACATATCCTGCATATCGGGGCCTCGGTGCCGCCGCAGAGGATCAGCCCCGTATGACCGGTTCTGATTAACCTGTACGCCTCGCCTATAGCGCTTGTGCCTGACGCACATGCATTGGATATGCCGAGGCAGTAACCTTTTATGCCGAGCTTTTGAGCGACATAAGATGAAGCCATGCTTATTGTTGTTGACGACATGAGATATGCAGACGTCCGTAAAGCATGGGGCGTAAAGCCTGAGGAATATATTTTCCGGATCTCTTTTTCTAAAGTGCTTATACCGCCTCGGCCTGAACCGATAATTACACCTGCTGACAAGGGTATTGAGTGAGGAAAGAGGAGGCCCGCATCCTCGGCTGCCATTATTGATGCAGCTGCTGCATATTGCACGAAGGGATCAAGGCGCAATATCTCTTTTCTGGATAAATACCTGCCGGCATCAAACCCTTTCAATTCTCCGGCAACTTTCCACTGAAGATGAAAAGCATCAAATCTGGTTATGGGTGTTATTCCGGATAACCCTGCTTTTGCAGACTTCCAGGAGTCATCAAATGAATTCCCGATAGGACTGACAGCTCCTATCCCTGTCACAGCAACCCTGTTCATTTTTAATTATAATATCACAATATGGCTTGCCATGCCTCCCGGATTTATTGCCGTTCTGCATGGCATATGGTATTATTATAAGAATTCCCGGTATCTAAGGGGGGTAATTGGTAGGGGATATACTAAAAAACAAACGAGAAGAATTAGGGCAGGATCTCAGGGAAATCTCAAATACCCTTAAAATAAAATATGATTATCTTAAAGCGATTGAGGATGGAGATCTGGGAAAGCTTCCTCAGGAGGTTTATGTAAAAGGCTACATCCGCGAATATGCTGAACACCTGAGAATAGATCCTGAGGCCGCCATCAATGCTTATGTGCAGCAAATATCGCCGCCCCAGGTTGAAAACAAGGACATTCCTGAAAAGACGCCGGAGAAGACGAAAATACCGAAGATAGGATATGTGCTCATTTCCCTGCTCTTCATTCTCATAACCATAACTCTCTCGTATACGATATTTTCACAGAAAGGTAAAGATATAAACCGGCCTGCAGAGCAAACTCAAAAAGAGATATCTTCACAAAATGCCGGACCGATAAAAGAAACACCTTCTTCTGTAGTAACACCCGGGGGAACCACAATCCCTGATAGTAACAAGGAGGCGCCATTAGCAAATACTGAAACAAAAAAAGAAATTGTGCCTCCAAAAACATATGTGTCCCGGCAGGTTCTTGAGGTCTTTGCCATTGATACAACATGGCTTCTGGTATTGATAGATAAAGCTGATTCAAAAGAGATGCTGTTGAAACCCGGTGATTCAGCAAAATGGCATGCTAAAAACTGTTTCTCTCTGAAAATCGGAAATGCCGGAGGCATAAGGTTAGTATTCAATGGAAAAGAAATTAAAAAACTGGGCGAAAAAGGTCAGGTAATCAATATAGATCTTCCAGGCGCCGGCATATAGACTTGGCTGAAAACAGCGTGCTTAATCCCTTTCTTTTTTGCTGATCTTATGGCGTCAGACAAAGACAAAAGACGATTCAAAAGATATAGATACAAATCAGCGCTCTCTATCTCTCTAAAAGAAAAATCATTAAACCAAAAAATGCATTTGGATAAAACCACAGAGTTCACAGAGGTATTTTAAACTTTAAAAAGACTTTTAATTTCAAGCAATTCTCTGTGCCCTCATGTTATATTTTTGAAAACAATTAAGACTCAGTCCTGCATAAAATAGTGCACAGAGGAAATTATAAAAACTGATAGGTTCTCTTTTATTATCAAAATGTTTCTCCGTGTACTCTGTGGTTAATTGCATTATTCGGGTTAAAGGGCAGGATAACCGATTATTAAAGGGTATCGGATTATCTCGCGGAACTCGGGCTGAACCTGAGGGCACAGTCCATCTTTGAAAAGGCGATTAAAATGGAGCCTTTTAATGCAATGGCATACAATGGACTGAAGAGGATAAGGGATTCTTCTCAATGATTGTTCGGGCAAAAGTTATTGAAGAAGGTGTATATTAAATGTAGATGATTAAAAACTCATTCAGCATTTTAAACGGAATCGGTGAGAGACTCGAGAAAAAGCTCTGGAGAAACGGAATACTTACATGGGCTGATTTCATTAACGCCTCTGATATAGATTTCATAACCTCGCAGAGAAAAAGCTTTTTTGATGAATGCCTTTCCTCTGCTCTCAAGGAACTTGATAATTCCAACGCTGTTTATTTTGCAACAACCATAAAAAGGAGAGAACACTGGAGGCTCTTTGACACTTTCAGGGATGAAGCAGCATATCTTGATATAGAAACAAATGGTTTTATGCCGGGAAACGGAGGCTATGTAACTGTCGTCGGGATATATGACGGCTATGATTATAAATGTTTCGTAAGAAATGTAAACCTTACATGTGAGAATCTGAGGAATGAATTCTCCAGATATAAATATCTGATAACATTTTACGGCGCGGGATTTGACGTCCCGTTCCTTATGAGATCAATGCCGGATCTGAGATTTGATATACCCCACTTTGATATCTGCTTTGGTTCTAGAAAAATAGGTTTTAAAGGAGGATTAAAAAAGCTTGAAGTAGATCTCGGAATCGAAAGAGACGAGACTATCAGGAATCTCGACGGATATGACGCTGTAAAACTCTGGGAACATGCTCAGAGGGGAAACACTGAAGCAATGGAAATCCTTAAACTATACAATAAGGCAGATACGGTAAACCTTGCTAAAATTGTAGATTTTATTTATAACAAATTAAGATTACAGACAGGCATAGAGGAATATCTATAACTAATATCGAACATCATAAGCAAGACTTCACCTGCAATATTACCCATGCTGTTAGTCTTTATGAAACCCATGGTCAGGCCTTATGCGCTGACGAGAAACTTCAGGCCCTGTTCAAGCTTGAAGGATATACAAAGATCAAGATATCATTGTATGCCTCGAAACATCAATGAGCGACTCAGATAACTGGATAAAAGATGAATTGCTCCAGGCATTCTATGCCGTTGTAGACGATTTCAAGAACAACGTAATCGAAGAAGATGTATTCAAAGAGAGGCTCCTGAGGCTGGCAGAAAGGTACGAACGACGTATCGGAAAAAAGGAACTGACCATTGAGCAAAAAGATCTGTTCTGACGGGAAAATACCTCATTCAGTAATTCGTCTTTCATTAAATATTTCTTTCTCTCTACTCATAATTCTTTTATCCGCTAAACTGACTTACAGCCTGAATAATAATCAGTCTTGTGCTTATGAAGATAAGCTTTTAACCTGCATAAATACATACAGAGTTGAGAATAGCCTTCGACCCCTTTCAATGGATGCCAACTTCAATAAACTTGCAAAAAGCCACAGTCAGTATATGCAGAATAAAAATGCCTTAAATCATGACCATTTTGATGAAAGATTCAGTAAAAGCGGACGATCTCTATGCGTCGAAAATGTGGGATGGAATTATCCAACCCCTGAAGCCCAGTTGCAGGCATGGAAAAAGTCGGGCGGCCACAACAAGAACCTTTTGAATAAGAAGATAAAGCACGCAGGCATTGCCAGATCCGGAACATATGTGACCTTCTTCGCCTGTGAATAATCAAACCTCGTGTAAAGTCTTCTGGAGGACTACATGAAAAAATATCTCATCACTTTATTATTTTTTGCTGCTTTCGGAGTTCCATACATTGCCGTGGCAGGTGACTATGATTCTGGAGTTAAATCAACGCTTATTCTGAAGACAACCACAACGACCGACAATTATCCTGCGAAGTACCTGAATACTCAAAGGCCGGAAATAACCGCCATGAAAGTGGAAATCAAACCTGGCGCTGAAACAGGGTGGCACAGCCATCCTGTTCCCCTTTACGCTTATGTGCTGGAAGGGAACCTTACTGTAGAGATAAAAGGAGGGAATAGATATAATTTCAATGCCGGTGACGCTATTGTTGAAGTCGTGAATATCCCTCATAACGGTAAGAACCTTGGCACAATGCCGGTGGTGCTTATTGCCTTTTACACGGGGGAAATAGGCACACCCAACACTATTATGATTCCTCCTGATCAGTAGGCGACAATGTTAAAACATGATACGGCGCGCAATAAAAAGAGCAGTTGATGATTTTTTTCAAAGTGAAGTAGATTATAACTAATCATCTTTATGGAGAGTATTACGGTAAACAAAAAACTGTTTTTGTTTCTGCATGTGCTGGGAATATCTGTATTCGTGTTGTCATACATATGTGCCTGTGAAAAAGAAAAACGCAGCACAACCTCCTCAATATCTGCTGATTCTCCCAACGAAATAAAATTCCACAGAGAGGGTGAGTTGGCGTTTATCAGCAAGGAAAGCAGGAAAAAGATTAAAACCATTTATATTGAGATAGCTGATACTCCCGAGAAATTAGAAGCAGGATTAATGTACAGACGAACTATGGCAGATACAGAGGGTATGTTATTTGTTTTTAAAAAAGCTAAGAAGAGATTCTTCTGGATGGAAAATACCTATATTCCGCTTGATATGATTTTTGTTGATGAAAACATGAAGATAGTAAAGATAGAGAAAAATACGATACCAATGTCTGAAGAGAAGATTCCTACACATAAGAACACACTCTACACTGTTGAGGTGAATGCCGGTTTTTGTGATAGATACGGAATTAATGTCGGAGATTATATCCAGTTCTAACCGTCCTCTCAGCTTTGACTGATAATTTTCCCCTTCCTTATACCACTTGCCCAAAATATACAGGCAGCGAGCGCCAGCACCAATGACGCTCCTATAAAGGATTTTGATATGCCAAAGTATACAGCTATAATGCCTGAGACCAAGGGACCTGTTGTATGGCCTATATCCATTATGGAACCCAGAATTCCCATAGCTGAACCCCTGCCATCGGCTACGCTCAAATCAGCGATAAAAGCTGATGTTGCAGATGTTACAACAGACAGGCTGAATCCGAACAGGATACTTAATAATAAAAGGGGGATAAAAGAGTTGAATAATGAAAAACTGCCGATACAGAGTGAACCTGTCAAAGCTCCGAAAAAAATCTGCGCTTCCCTCCCATGCCTGTCGGAAAATCTACCCATTACAGGCTTCATAAGCGCAAGGGTTATGACCTGTAAGGAGAGGAATATCCCGACCTCAAATGCGCTAAGACCTATTTTTAAAGAATAAAGCGGAAGAAAAGTCTCGAATGTTCCATAGG
The DNA here is from genome assembly GCA_016873615.1 of Nitrospira sp. Classification (GTDB taxonomy): domain Bacteria; phylum Nitrospirota; class Thermodesulfovibrionia; order Thermodesulfovibrionales; family SM23-35; genus VGWX01. Next base: position 25,163 of record VGWX01000002.1, read on the forward strand.
CAAACAAAATAGCGGCTTCAACAGCGCTGGTAATAACTATCCCCTTGTTAGAGATAACAGTTTTGAATACTCTGAATGTTTCTTGCCAGGACTTTGCCTCCTTTTTAGTCTCCGCTGTATCAGGTATTTTAAAGCTCAGGAGCAGTGTGATAATTCCCGCCATCCCACACACAAGATAAATAACCTTATAACTGATGCCGGGGTTAAAAACAAGCGCGCCGATAATGCCGCCTCCAACTAATGGAGCAAGAAATCTGCCCACAAGGGTTGAGGTCGAGAACCACCCTATCTTCTCGCCCCGTTCTTTCTTGAAGATGTCTGAAACAAGCGCCATGGAAACAGGGATAAATATTGCTGTTGCCAATCCATGGTAGAGCCTGATGAGGGCAAGCTGCCAGATATTTGTCACAAATAGGTAAAGAAAAGGAGCTGATGAAAATACTATAGATGAAAAAACAAGCATCCTCTTCTTCCCCAGTCTGTCGGCGAAAATGCCCGCAGGAATACTCATGACAACTCCAGTAAAAGCAGAGATGGAAGCAATAAACCCTACTCCGGACGGATCAGCGCCCAAATAGGCCGTAAAGATGGGAAGCACAGGGCTCTTGGATATTGTAGAGCTGAATACCGCAAAGAGACCTGTGCAGCAGAGCAAAATGAAGGAACTGGTTTTCAAACCCCGATTAAGCCCTGTATCTCCTGATGGTATTTGAGATACCGCTGAAGGGTTTTAAAGTTCTTGCCATATTTTGGATACTCTTTTAAAATTGCCTCAAATCTTTGCTCTGCTTCAAGTTCGTCACCGCCGATATCAACGATCCCGTCAGTAATAATATCCACAAGCCTGTCTGCATAAATCACTATTCTTTCTTCAAGAGATCTAAGCGTATAGTCCTTCACCGGCAATCCCAGTTCCCTCGCTTCTTCTTCAGTCAGCCCTCCCCTTATATGTTTTTCCATGATGGCAGTTATTGCCTCAGGCAGTCCGAGATCTTTTCCCATCTCAGCCCCGATTTGTCCGTGTTCTATGGCATGCGTTACTGCTTTGCCGAGGTCGTGGAATAAGGCTCCTCTACCAACAATTTCCATGTCGATATTCGCTCTTATTCTTTGTGCAATCTCTAAAGCCTTTTCTGCAACTTTGACACAATGTTTTACGTCATCCTCAGAAACTCCTGCCTTTTTGAGTAATTCGATGTCAGAATTCTTTATCTTATAACTCATGGTTCTCTCCTTTCACTTGATACCGAAATAGTTATGACTGAGAATATCCCTGAAAAAAGTGTATTTTGTGACCTGCCCTTCCTGAAGGTATTTCAGGAGAATGCATTTATCCTTCTTTGAAAATATATCGAAAAGTTTCATGGTCTTATTCCAATAATTATATGTTACCTGAATTGAGCGATGCTTTATGAAAAAAGCTTTTAAAATGCCTTACCCAATGATCGCAGGACTGCTCGATTGAAATCTTTAATTATTCTTTGTAATATTCCGGATACATTTTTTTTGCGCATTCTGAGCATAAGCCATGACTGAATTTTGCATCGGTGTGTTCACTTATATAAGCTTCGAGCTGGTTCCAGGAACCCTTATCGTCCCGGATCTTTTTGCAGTAAGAACATATGGGCAATATACCGTGTAATGTCTTGATTGTGGCAAGAGCTTCCCGAAGCTTCTCCTCTGCCAGCTTACGATTACTGATTTCTCTGTCTATACTCTCTATCATCTCATTCGTAACATTTTTCAGAGCTTCCAATAACTCAACTTCTGATTCCCCTGAGACCCTGGCATTCAGGTCGCCTTTTGACACCTTGTGCAATACGTCAAAATGTTCGGCAAGTCCCATGGCAAACTCATGAGACTGGTCAACCATCTCCCCTATGTTTTTTGCCGTCAGATTAACCTTATATTTTAATTTTGCAATTATTTCAAATTCTGATTCTTCGGATATTCTCACATCAGGATCTCCGTAAGATATCTTCTTTAATGCCTCGAATACTTCGGAAAGGCTTATCGCAAGTTCCATGCTGATATTTTCAAGTTCTTTTTCGATATCTTCAGCAGTCTTCCTGAACTGCATGAAGGTTTCCTCCAGTTCAACATTCCGCTGGCGCAACCCTGTCAGTTCATATATGAGCTGCTTTTTCGTCTTCTTTTCATCTTTCATAGCGTGCATATCCATTCCTGAACTTTCACATACATTCCAACAAACTCAGCTTTTTATCTCTTCCTCCTCTTCCTCATCATCTTTATATGCCCTCTTCTTTTGTATCAACCTTATAAAACCGTATACTGTAATCAAGGCAGCGAGGGCAAAGATTATCGTATACAGGTTGGCGCTTAAATAGGCAAACCAGGCATATTTCCTTTTAAGACTTGCATGCCATTTCGACTCAAGCTCTGAAAGAGAAAGTCCAAGGCTTTTCTGGACAGATTCATTAATTGTATCGCCTTCTTTCAGGTTTTCAAGTATCTGCATAAGCTCAATTTTGCCGAAATCTCTGACGATATATTCAATAATATTTTTGCTTTCCTCGTACGCAAGGATCAGGGAAGGCTCATCCATCGGAAACCTTGCAAGCTCCCTGATGCTTATCAATCTGTCGGATACAGCAGCCTTTGTAAGAATTCTGCCTCCGTCATCTGCCATAAGCTCTGCAACTCCACCGCTTGCCCACTGGCAGACCCCTTCATCAATCCATCTGGGTAAAAGTCTGCTGTCTATATTCCGGTGTAAAAGGAGATGACATAATTCATGCTTAAGTGTAGATCTGAGGGTGAAAGGTTTTGTATAAACCCTTGAGGTATCAATAACGATGATATCCCTGTCAGGCAAGGCAAAGGCGGCGATTATATCCATTCCAACTATTTTTCTGAAGGCGTCCCTGTCGCCTGTGAGAATTATCTTTGGCCTGAAGTTCATTTCCCACTTCAGGGTTTCGACAAGCTCCTGACTGACGACAGGGTATACTTGTGCAACTTCTGCAGCAACATTTGCTAATCTTTCTTCATAAGAAACTGTAAAATCTTTTGTCTGGATAGTTCTGATTTCAGCATGGATAGCTTGCATCGGCATTATGCAGAGAACTATGAAAAGCAGAGCGCTCAATCCTGATAGCATTATGAATTATTGTTGCTCTTTTCTCTGCAAGAAGGCAATGCCTTTTGTTGAATTCTTTCTCTAATGCTATAATAACCACAAATTCGCATCAATTGAGAATCATGATGAAGACTTGTTGGCAGAGGAGGCAAAAATGAGGACTCTGAGAATTGCCCTTGCACAGATTAACCCTACTGTCGGAGACCTTGAGGGTAATTCTTCAAAGATCATTGATTACATTAAAAAAGCAAAGACAGCCGGTTCTGATCTGGTTGCTTTTCCTGAACTCGCGATAACAGGGTATCCCCCTGAAGACCTCCTTCTCAAAACACAGTTCATAGACGATAACCTGAATGCCCTGAAAAAGGTCCGGAAAAATGTAGGGGACATAACCGCAATAGTCGGATTTGTTGACAGAAAAAACGATATCTACAATGCCGCTGCAGTAATTTACAACAAAAATATCATTGACACCTATCATAAAATGTACCTCCCCAACTACGGGGTATTCGATGAATACCGTTATTTCCAGTCCGGCGCCAGACGTCCGATATACAGGATCGGGAATACCTGGATTGGCATCAATATATGCGAAGACATCTGGTATCCTGAAGGCCCTGCAAGGGTTCAGGCGCTCGCAGGCGCTGAGGTGATTATAAATATCAACGCATCCCCATATCACATTGGCAAAGGGAAATTCAGAGAGGATATGCTTTCAACAAGGGCTTCTGATAATTTGGTTTTTGTGGCTTATCTCAATACGATTGGAGGACAGGATGAACTTGTATTTGACGGACACAGTCTGATACTGGATCAAAACGGAGAGATAATCTCAAGGGGCAAACAGTTTGAGGAAGACCTCATGATAGTTGACCTGGATCTTGAGGGTGTATTGATGAGCAGGCTTCATAACCCCCGCAGAAGACAGGAAGTGATCAGACTCGAGAAAGGAGCAGCAGAAAAAATCATCATCCCTATCGGGAAGAGATCCCGTAAAAAGGGAATCCCGCATCCTGCAACTTATAAAGTCTTCGACCCATTAGAGGAAGTGTATAAGGCGCTTATTCTCGGCACATCTGATTATGTTCACAAAAATGGTTTCAAAGGGGTTGTTATCGGCCTCAGCGGCGGCATTGATTCCGCACTTGTTGCTTCTCTTGCAGTAGATGCACTTGGAAAAGAAAATGTAACAGGCCTCTTCATGCCGTCTCCATATACCTCGGCAGAAAGCAGGGAAGATGCATATGCTCTTGCCGGAAATATCGGAATAAAATTAATAGAAATCCCCGTCACAAATATTTTCAGGGGCTATCTTGACCAATTAAAGGAAATTTTTAATGGGCTGCCGGTAGATACAACAGAGGAAAACCTGCAGGCAAGGATAAGAGGCAACCTGCTTATGGCATATTCAAATAAATTCGGAAAGCTTGTTCTGACAACAGGGAATAAATCCGAGATGAGCGTTGGATATGCAACATTATATGGTGATATGGCAGGAGGTTTTGCAGTTATAAAAGATGTGCCAAAAACAATGGTATATGACATTTGCAAATGGAAAAATGATAATGAAGCTTCCCCTGTAATACCTGAAAGGATCTTCTGTAAAGAACCATCAGCAGAACTCAGGCCCGGTCAGAAAGATACAGACACGCTCCCACCCTATCAGGCGCTTGACCCGGTGCTCAAGGCGTATATTGAGGATGATAAAAGTTTTGACGAGATATTGTCTCTCGGATGCGAACATGAATGTGTGCGGAATATTATAGGTATGATAGACAGAAGCGAATATAAAAGAAGACAGGCGCCTCCGGGAATAAAAATAACCCCGAGAGCATTCGGCAGAGACAGGCGTTTCCCGATAACAAATAAGTACAAAGGATTTTGAACTGTTTAAAATACTTTTTCAGCTATATGTCATTCCGACTTGTTCGGAATCTTTCCTGCCGTTTATTGGTATTTGTACGCTCTTTTTGAAAAAGATTCCCGACAAGCGGATGACAACAAAATAAAGATTTGGAGTTATATATGAAGAAAAACATTTTTTTACCAGTTGTAGCTTTGATTATCTCTGCTACATTTCTTCTGCTACCTGCTCTTGCTGTTGAAACGAAAGATACGAAAACAACCCAGATTAAAAAACAGCCGGAGATTCAGCAGATTAAGCCCAGGAAACCTGTCAGGATAAAACTCAAGCGTTCCACAGAAGGCAAATATACATGGGATCTTTCAGGTGATGATGCCGACGAGATTGTAAAGGCAGACAAGCGCCTGAGGAAATTGCTGAACATAGAGTGAAAGGAATACTCTATATCGTCTCAACTCCTATAGGTAACCTCGAAGATATTACCTTGAGAGCATTACGGGTTCTCAAAGAAGTGGATGTTATTGCAGCAGAAGATACCCGCCATTCTCTGAAATTGCTCAGCCATTATGGTATTTCAAAACCGATGATCAGCCACTGGAAAGAAAAAGAGAGATCAAAGGCTGAGGAGATCATGCGGAGACTTCTGTCAGGTCAATCAGTTGCCCTTATCTCAGATGCCGGAACACCCGGGATATCAGACCCCGGTGCAATTCTCATAAAAATGGCTATCGAAGAGAATGTCCCTGTAGTCTCAATCCCCGGACCGTCTGCATGTATAGCTGCATTATCACTCTCAGGGCTTCTGACTGATCAATTTGCATTCATAGGATTCCTTCCTCCGAAGAAAATCCAGCGTCAAAAGATGCTCCTTGAATTAAGTCTTGAGACAAAGACCCTCATTTTTTATGAAGCGCCGCACAGGATCATAGAGACGCTTCTTGATATGGAGACTGTATTTTCAGGCCGGAGAGCAGCGCTTGTGAAAGAGATTACAAAAATACACGAAGAAGTATTACGGGGGGATATTTCAGAGATATTAAGCAGCCTCGAAAAGACAAAAATTGCAGGTGAGTATATACTTATTCTTGAGGGAAAGACCGAAAAAGATAAGGTTTCAACCGCAGATGCCCTTATGGAAATACATTCTCTGCTGAGAAAGGGTCTCGGTAGAAAAGAGGCTGTAAAAAAGATTGCAGAACAATACGGGTTAAGCAAAAAAGAACTCTATGACAGAAGCCTCAATGAAATCCCTTGACTTTTTCGGCACTTAGCAATAAAATTTTCAAATAATATATCAAGAGGTGAACCGTGGCACACAAGCTCCTTCTTGCAGATGATAGTATTACCATACAAAAGGTCATAGAACTTATACTCGCAGAGGAAGAATTTGAAATCAAGTCTGCAAACAACGGTGAAGAGGCCTTAGCTCTTATTCCGTCTTATAGGCCTGACATAATTCTTGCGGATATAGAAATGCCGAAAATGAACGGGTACCAGCTATGTGAAAAGATAAAACAGAATCCTTCAACGAGTAATATTCCTGTCATATTGCTTACAGGAGCTTTTGAGCCGCTTGATGAAGAGCTCGCAAAACACGTGAAAGCAGACGACTTTATTATAAAACCGTTTGAGTCACAGGATTTGATAAGCAAGATAAATGCTGCCCTGACCATATCAGCAGTGGCAGAAGCAGAGCCGGTCGAAGGTATCGTGGAAGCAGAAGCCATTGGTATAGAGGAAATGCCTGCTGAAGAAGACCTCTGGGCAATGGAAGAGATCACTGAAAGCAAAGAAATTTCCGGGTTACCGGCTGAAGAAGGAATCGCGGCAAGCACTGAAGAATTAATAGAGATTGCAGAGGAAACTGAAGTTGAGGCTGAAGCTGCAATATTCGAAGAACCTGCGCCTTCATTTGCTGAGAAAGCAAGAGTCGCAGATATAAGGCCGGCAATACCGGAAAGAGAGCTGCCTTCAAAAAATGAGCTGAAGGCAATATTTGAAAAAGCAGTACAGGAAAGAATGTCTTCATTAGTATCATCGCTGGATATGAAAGAAGCAGTTTTTGCCGCATTAACCCCTTTGATAAAGGATTCTGTTGAGAAGATCCTGTGGGAAGTCACACCTGACCTTGTCGAACGTATGCTGAGAGAAATGTTGAAAGGCTCACTTGAATCTCTTACAAAAGAGGTTGAGAAAGTGATCTGGGAAACAGTACCTGACCTTGCAGAGACTATGATTTCTAAAGAAATAGAGAGGATAAGGTCAGAATTTTAGACAAGGGCTTTAATCCGCAAGGCGTAGAAGAAAAGTGGTATCAATTCTGGGTCTCCAAGGGGTATTTCCCTCCGTCCCTTAACCGCAAAGGTTCTGCCTATTCCCTTGTAATACCACCTCCAAACGTAACAGGTTCCCTGCATATGGGCCATGCGCTGAACACCGTCATACAGGATATCCTTTCCCGATGGAAGCGCATGTCAGGATATAAAGTTCTGTGGCTGCCTGGCACTGATCACGCAGGCATCGCAACACAAAATGTAGTCGAGAAACAGCTTGCATCTGAAGGACTGGACAGGCATAAACTCGGCCGCAATGCTTTTATTGAGCGTGTCTGGAAATGGAAGGCTGAATCCGGAGGAACGATCATCCATCAACTGAAAAAGCTCGGCGCTTCATGTGACTGGTCAAGAGAGAGGTTTACCCTTGATGAAGGACTCTCAAAAGCAGTAAGAGAAGTCTTTGTAAGGCTTTATGAACAGGGATTGATATACAGGGACAACAGGCTTATAAACTGGTGTCCCCGCTGTCACACAGCGCTTTCAGACCTCGAGGTCGAGCACAAAGAACTGGAAGGGAAACTGACATACATTAAATATCCGCTTTCCGATGGTAGTAGCAGATACATAACTGTTGCAACAACAAGGCCGGAGACAATGCTCGGTGATACTGCTGTGGCAGTAAACCCTGAAGATGAGAGATATAAGAAATTCATCGGAAAGTTTGTAGATCTTCCTCTTACGCAAAGACAGATCCCTGTAATCTCTGATACCGCAGTTGATCAGGCCTTTGGAACAGGCGCTGTAAAAGTGACGCCTGCACATGATTTCAACGATGAATCAATGGCAAAAAGACAGAAAACACCGTTGCCGTTTATAACAGTGATCGGAGATGACGGCCGTATGACGGCTGATGCAGGGGAAAGATATGCCGGTCTCGATAGATATGAATGCAGGAAGCTCGTTCTCAGGGACTTAAAGGGAATGAACTTTATTGAAAAAGAAGAACCGCATAAATATGCAATTGGACACTGTTACCGGTGCAAGACGATTACTGAACCGCTATCAACACCGCAGTGGTATGTGAATGTGCAGTCCATGGCCAAAGACGCTATCAAGGCAGTCAAAGAGGAGAGGATAAGGATCATACCGAAGACATGGGAAAATACCTATTTTGCCTGGATGGAGGATATCAAAGACTGGTGCATATCCCGCCAGATATGGTGGGGACACAGGATACCAGTCTGGTACTGCCAGAAAATGCAGAGCGATAAATGCAAGGCCCAAAACGGAATAATAGTCTCAAGGGTTGAACCGCACGCCTGTCCTTATTGCAGTTCAGGAGAATTAGCGCAGGATGAGGATGTTCTTGATACATGGTTCTCATCTTCTTTATGGCCCTTTTCTACTCTCGGATGGCCTGATAATGCCGATGATCTGAAGACGTTTTATCCCACAAGCGTTCTTGTTACCGGTTTTGACATAATCTTCTTCTGGGTAGCGAGGATGATAATGATGGGCCTTAAATTTATGGAAGACGTTCCCTTCAGGGATGTATACATTCACGCCCTTGTCAGGGATATAAGAGGGCAGAAGATGTCAAAGTCTAAAGGTAACGTTGTTGATCCTCTGATAATGATAGACAGATACGGCGCTGATGCCTTCAGGTTTACCCTTGCTGCATTTGCTGCACAGGGCAGGGACGTTAAATTCTCTGAGGACAGGGTTGAAGGCTACAGGCATTTTGTGAACAAGCTCTGGAACGCAGCACGGTTCATTATGATGAATGCCGAAGGGGCTTCGCCAGATAATAATCGTACATTATCACTGCCGACAAGGTGGATATTGAGCAGGCTTTCAGCTACTGTTGAAGACATGAATAAAGCGCTCGAAGAATACAGGTTCAACGATGCGGCAAGCAGTATATATCAGTTTATATGGCATGAATTCTGTGACTGGCATATCGAAATGGCAAAAATCGAATTCCAGGATACGAAATCGGCAATCGGGGCAAAGTGGTGCCTCATTTATACTCTTGATATATCCCTCAGGCTTTTGCATCCCTTTATGCCTTATGTAACAGAGGAAATATGGCAGAAAATCAAAGCGTCTTTAGAGACCATACACTCAAAACCTGATATAAAAGAGAGCATCATGAACTCTGATTATCCGGAATCATTGCCGAGGGAACCTGAGGCAGAAGAAGATATGTCGGTTATTTTAGATGCAGTCATGGGGATAAGGACCGTTAGGGGCGAACTGAATATCTCTCCGTCTCTTAAAGTGAATGCAGCAATAAAAACCTATTCCCGGAAGTCAGAAAAGATATTGAAGGACAATCTGCACTATATCAAAGCCCTTGCAAAGGCCGATGAGATAAAGACAGGCATGGATATTGAGAAACCTGAAGGTTCCGCAACCTCAGTAAAAGGTTCGATGGAGATCTTTGTTCCGCTAAAAGGGCTCTTGAATATTGCTGCAGAACTCGATAGACTTATGAAAGATATGGCAAAGGTTAAATTGAGTATAGCTTCTCTGAACAAGAAACTGTTTAATGACGATTTCCTCCAGAGAGCGCCAAAGGAAATTATTGAAAAAGAAAAGGCAAAATATGAAAAACTGATCCATATGAGAGAGAGGATCACAGAAAGCATTAAAATGTTAAAAGAAGCGGAGGTGAATGATAATGCATAAGAAAGCGAAGGAACTCGAAAAGGAAAATATCGAATTCATTGAGGGCGAATTTATCAATATTAAACAGAGCACTATAAGTTCTGTTGAAGGAGGCCATATTGAACTCCAGCAGGTGGGAGCGCTCAGCATAGACGGTGACAGAATCGAAGTTACACAGGGCGCCGCCGGTATCCTTAAAGGAAATGATATAAACCTGAATCAGTGCATCAGCGCCGTATCCGCTGCTGATAATATATCATTAAACTTTTCTTTCTCTCCCCTGACCATCTCAAGGGAACAGATAACAGCGAACAGATCAGCTGTCGGCCTTATGGCAGCAAGAGAGATCGCATCAGAGAATACTTCGGCATTCCTTGTACTTTCGAATAAGATCGAAGGAAATATAACAACACTTCTTGACTGGCGCTCAGCTCTTGCATTAGGCGCTGTTATGGGAGGAATTCTGGGTTTTACTTCCTTATTGCTTAAAAGGAAATAATATGGAGATCCCTTCAAGTGTCATCAATCTGATCCATCGCGCACTTGAAGAAGACATAGGCCCTGGAGATATTACAACCTCCCTCGTGATACCCGGGGAGCATGAATCAAAGGCAGCGTATTTATCCAAGGGAAATTTTGTCCTGGCTGGACTGCCTTTTGCAAAAGAGGTTTTCCGGATACTTACCCCTTCAGTTGGCTTCAGAATCTTTTTCAATGATGGTGATAAAGTGAACGCGGCAGATGTCATTGCCGAGGTTTACGGCAACACCCGTTTTATCCTTAAAGGAGAAAGGGTAAGTCTTAATATTCTTCAAAGACTTTCAGGCATAGCCACCCTCACGAACATGTTCACAGAAAAGGTTAAAGGCCTCAATGTGAAGATAGTCGATACAAGAAAGACAACTCCCTGTCATAGGTTTATGGAAAAATATGCAGTAAGAACAGGCGGCGGCTATAACCACAGATTCGGACTGTTTGATGGCATCCTGATAAAGGACAATCATATAAAAGCTGTGGGGAATATAAGAGAAGCTGTTCAGCGTGCAAAAAACAGTCATCATCTCACAAAAATTGAAGTGGAGGTCCGGAATCTTGATGAACTTAATGAAGCCATCGAAGCCGGGGCAGATGTTGTAATGCTCGATAATATGACGATCTCTGATATGAAAGAGGCGGTAAGGATATCAAAAAGCAGGGTTCTGCTTGAGGCCTCAGGCAGCGTCAATCTTGAAAATGTCAGAGATATTGCTGAAACAGGCGTTGATTTAATCTCAATCGGAGCGCTTACTCATTCAGCGCCGTCAGTTGATATCTCCTTGAAAATAGTGCTATAGTTTGATATATATATGAACATAAGGAGGTAATTTAATGAACCTTAAAGATATTAGAGATATGGCAAAATCACAAGGTATAAAAGTCGGCAATATGAAGAAAGAAAATATTATCAGATCTATCCAGCGCGCTGAAGGCAACTTTGACTGTTTCGGCTCTGCAATAACAGGTGAATGTAACCAAATGAACTGCATCTGGCGTGGAGACTGTCTGAAATAAGCCGTCTTTCAGGCTAAACTTCTAATTCCTTATCCTCAAAGACTTCCACACGATTCCGTCCCTGATTCTTGGCCTTATAGAGAGCGCTGTCCGCTTCACTGAAGGGTCACGATCTGGATGCTGTTACAAAACTTTAGGTGAAGCGCTGCGGAGGAACAGGGAACCGACTGCGCCTAACAGGGCCACGCCAGCGGCAAGCAACAGCGCAGGTGATAAAGAATGGCCGGCATCCGCTATAATTCCGGCAACACTTGGACCCGCAGCCTGGCCAATACCAAAGAAAAGCGTGACAAAGCCAAGTCCGGCAGGCGCAAGTCTTGGGCCGAGCAGATCTCCGCACGTTGCAGCCATAATTGCAGGGATACTCCATGCTGAGAGGCCGAAAAGTACAGCAGAAATTATGAATCCGGTCGAAAACGGCCAGAGCGCAAACAAACCGAAGGCAACCGAATGGATAATGTAGACTATCACAAGAGCTGTTTTGCGGCCAAGTCTGTCCGAGACCGAACCCCAGATCAGTCCGCACAACAGGCTTAACCATCCCATAAGCATGAACAGTCTGCCGGCAGACTCCTGTGTATATCCACCCTCAGCTATCAGGTATTTTGTAAAGAAAGTCATATAGATGATGTATGAAAATCCATAAGCAACATAAATCAGACCCAAATGCCATACAACACCGGACCGATAGACCCTTCCCCAGTTTAATTCTCTCACTTTCGCAGTAATAGTTGTGCTTTCTCCTGCAGCGCCTATTGGAAGAAGTCCGAGTTCCGAAGGACAATTGCGCAGAATCGTAAAGGCAAGAACCGCCAACCCTAAGGTTATGCCTGCAAACAAAAACCAGCAGATGCGCCAACCGTTCCATCCGTAAGCGGAAAGCACATGGGGCACAAGAAATCCCAGGACAATCAGCGCTAACGAAGAGCCTGTCACGCCAATCCCTGCAGCCATACCACGGCGACGCTGAACAAACCATGCGGCAAGCAGTCCCATGGCTGGAACATTGCTGGCGCCGCTGCCGATACCGGTAACGACCCTCCAGACTGCAGCACTGGCAAAGCTGTTTGCAAGCCCCGTCATCAGCATGCCCGCAGCCGCCACTGTAAGACCGACCGTGATGACGACCCGCGGACCATATCGTGCTGCAAGGGCCCCTCCCAGAACAGACAGCGCCAGATATCCAATAAGATTGGCTGTGGCAAGGACACCGGCTTGGGTGTTGCTGAGTCCCAGACCCTGCTGCATAGCGGGCAGCGCCATCGTATAGCCGAACCGTGCCAATCCCAGAGCGCCAAAGACAACAAGAGTCCCTGCTGCAAGGATAAGCCATGCATAGTGAAAATGTGATGGTTTTATGGGTTTCAATGAATTGTCACCAGCATTAAAGGCATCTGCCAGATACCTCTGAAAATAATCTCAATTTCTCCATCATTGTGTTGAATTTATTTGGCTTGAGCGATTGCGGACCATCAGAAGAAGCATGCTCCGGGTCAGGATGCACCTCAACTATCAGCCCATCTGCGCCGGCAGCAATCGCAGCAAAGGCCATTGGAGCTACATACAGATAATTTCCTGTGGCATGCGATGGGTCTACTACAACCGGCAGATGGGTTTTCTGCTTTAATACCGGAATAGCTGAAAGATCAAGAGTATTGCGGGTTGCGGTCTCAAAGGTTCGTATGCCGCGCTCACAAAGGATTACTGATTGGTTTCCTTCACTCAGTATATATTCAGCGCTCATGAGCAGTTCCTGAATAGTCATGGACATTCCCCGTTTTAACAGTACCGGTTTCTTCAGCTGGCCAAGCTTTTTCAGGAGCTCGAAGTTCTGGGCATTTCTTGTTCCAATCTGAAGAATATCCGCATATTCTGCAACAAGCTCAGCGGTTTCAGGATTGACAACTTCAGTAATAATCGGCAATCCCGTTGCTTCCCTGGCCTTTGCAAGAAGTTTTAAGCCTTCCTCTTTCATGCCCTGAAAAGAATATGGAGATGTCCTCGGTTTAAAAGCCCCTCCTCGTAATACTTTTGCACCCGCTTCTTTCACCGCAGCCGCCGCCTCCATAATCTGCTCCTCGCTTTCGACTGCACATGGTCCTGCAATAACAATGATATCTTTATCACCGATACTCACATTATCACTTATTTTTATGATGCTCGTCTCTTTTTTGACTTCTCTTGATGCAAGTTTGTAGGGTTTGAGTATAGGCACTACACTTTCAACCCCCTGCATAAATTCGATTGACTGAAGAATCACCTTTCCCCTCTCGTCCCCGACCGCGCCTATCACATCTCTTGTTGTCCCATGAATAATATGAGGCTTATATCCGAATTCCTTAATTTTCTTAACCACCTCATCCCTCTCACGCTTTGTTGCCCCTGCCTTCATTACAATGATCATTATGACATCTCCTTTCCTCTGCCCGGAAACCAAAAAGGCCGGAGAGTTTTCCCCGGCCTTAATCTTTTTTATAAAATAAAAATAGCCGGGGTTGCCTTCCGTCTACCCTCGGCTCCTGGTTGATCTTTTGTGTTAGTTCTGTCTATCTCTCACAATCAACCCTTACCTCAGGCAGACGGCCTAAAGTAAAAGCCGTACCAGAAGTAAAAGCTAAAATATGAGAAACAGATATTATGCATGTATATTTTTAACAGATCAGACGAATGAATGTCAAGAAATTACCCGTCCCCGAAAAATGCAGAGGGATGGGATAGCCCTCTTTATAACCTGAGAGCTATCAACATCCCTCCTGTGCAAATATTATTATTTAGACTATTGTCTTAAATTTTAAACTGGAGCTGCCACCTTAAGAATTGTCCGTTTTTTGCATTGTCAGCATAAAAATCACCTGGGATAAAGTATTCATACTGGAAAAACGCATCGATATTTTTCGAGAATTTGTGGCTGAGCAATAACGTCGGGAGATGTCCTTTCTCTTTGCCATCGCTGAACATTGCGCTTTGCCCGGCCAGAGGATTTGCTTTCTCGTTTGACCTGAGATACTGATACGAGAGAGATAACTTAGTATCCGGCGTTAATTCCATACTTACTTTTGCCATATATAACTGGAGATTTGTCCAGTAACCTGGAATCGCGTAACCTTCTTTTAAAGTTTCATATATCTGGGTGTAAATAATCAGCTCGTTCCAATATGGATTCCTCGAAAATAAAGGGTCCCAATTTTCGTTTTTTTCAGAACCAGGATCATCTCCGGACAAACTCACAAAACGAAGCTCAAACTCAGGCTTCAGTTTCATATCAGCAAATTTGCGTTTCCCAAAGATATACCCTCCATATCCTTCTCTGTCTTGCCCTGAGTATCCTCCACCAGGGGCCTTATTTCCGTCATATTCTCCGAACTGGTAAGCAAATTCACCGCCCACTGTCCATGGACCGGATGTATATACCGCTCTGGCTCCAATTGTATTCAGATCGAGCTCAGGAGTAGCCGGCCCAATAAGATGTTTTTCTTCTTTTTTATAAATATAATATGGTTCCACAGTCAGGTTTTCACTGAGTTTATCTCTGCCATAAACGACAAAAGCCTGTTCGTCAGAGGCATTCAGGATCTTTTTATGTTTGTAATATGTTCCGGCATCTGGAACAGCAGTGCGCCATACCGGCATATATCTATCTCTGAATTGATTGGTGATATAGACAAGATCTACATTGTGATTCTGGTTTATCCTCCATTTTAGCTTTGCTGCATTAAAGAAGAAAGTCCTTGAACCGTCACCAGGTGTTCCATCACAAATTAAAAATCCCTCGCCATACATGTCCGGTCCCAGAAAATCCTGTCTTCCTATTTTCAGGTCAACCGGCAGTCCGAATATATTGTTCGCTTTGATATACAAATTATCAAAGACAAACTCATCTTCATCCAGTCTTACGTAATCGTCAATCTTACTCAACGGATCACTTGGTTGCTTATAGGGACCCAGATTATACTTGGCTTCATTGGTAAACTTAAGATATACACCAGTATCCTTATTAAAGTCTGCGCTGCCCCAGAGAGATGTCTTGAAGCGGAAGAAATTTCTGTCGTAATTAGTATTACTTGGGGGCAGTGTTTTTAAATCCAGCAAATTATCCCATATCTCCTGCCTGATCCTTTCTGAAGCTCCATAATTAAATGTTACTTCAGCAAAAGCAGCTGAAATGAAAAAAACACTCCCTAACAATACCAGCAATACTACGGCTAAAAATTTTTTCATCATGTCCCCCTCCTATAGTTTGTAATGATGCAACAGAATACCATAAGTTGTAAATTTTTTAAACATTTTTCTTTATCCATTTTTCTTTATCCGGATGCCTCTCATAATGCCCTTTTGTCTATAACCTTTTTTATTTTTCCGTCAAACCTCTCAAGCCTCTTTTTCTCAACTGGTTTAACCTCGACAGATACGCCGAGTTCCGATGCAAGCCTCGATTTTATCCGTTCAATAAAATCCTTCTGTTTTCTGACCTGATCGAAAAATATGGACTCAGACACCTCAACGAGAACAGTTAATTCATCAATTGCAGCTTTTCTCTCCAATATTACCTGAAAATGAGGCTCTGTTCCTTCAATCTCGAACAAGACTGATTCAATTTGAGATGGAAAAACAGTAATCCCCTTTATCTTGATCATGTCATCTGTCCGACCCAGAACCTTGCTCATTTTAACAAACGTCCTGCCGCAAGGACAGGGTTCTGTTATCAGGCTTGTCAGATCCCTGGTTCTGAACCGTATCACAGGGAATGCTTCTTTGGTCAGGGTGGTTATAACCAGTTCACCTGTTTTCCCATCAGGCAAGGGATCGAGGGTTTCCGGATCAACAACCTCGATAAGGAAGTGATCTTCATTAATGTGGAGGCCCTTGCGCTCCTGACATTCTCCTGCTACTCCCGGACTCATTACTTCACTCAAACCATAGTTGTCAGTCGCAATGATTTTAAGCTTTTCCTGTAATTCATGCCGCATCGCCTCTGACCATGGTTCTGCTCCAAAAAGCCCGTATTTTAGAGACATGGAGTTCACATTAATGCCCATCTCGATGATTGTATCAGCTATTGAAAGCGCATGACCCGGGGTGCACATAAGGGCAGTTGTTTTGAAATCCTGCATTATTTTTACCTGTCGCCTGGTATTGACACTTGAGATGGGGATTACCGAAGCTCCTATGCGTTCTGCGCCATAATGCAGACCCAATGCGCCGGTAAAAAGTCCATAATCAAACGCAATCTGAACAATATCGTTTTGAGTAACACCCCCTGCCACAAGAATTCTTGCCGCAAGGTTCGACCAGTTTTTTATGTCATTGCGTGTATAACCGACGGCCGTCGGCATTCCGGTTGTGCCGGAAGACGCCTGAACCCTGACCACCTCTCGCAGAGGAACCGCAAACATGCCATATGGATAACTCATTCTCAAATCATCTTTTGAAGTGAAAGGAAGCTTATTTACGTCTTCAAGCGACCGGAAGGAGTCAGGGTCAATTCCCAATTCATCGAATTTCTTCCTGTAAAAAGGAACATTCATGTAAACTCTTAATACCGCGGCCTGAAGCCTCTCAAGCTGTAACTGCTTAAGAGCTTCTCTGCTGATACATTCTTTTTCACCTTCCCAGTACATAAAGTCCCTCCATTTTATTTATTGAATCAAACCTTATAGTCAACATCCCTGCCTAAATAGGCTCTCTGGACATCTCTATTTAAAAGCAGGTCTTCTGCAGGACCCTGGAGTAAGATTCTCCCTGTTTCAAGAACATATCCTGTATTTGCAATCCTCAGGGCGCTCCTCGCGTTCTGTTCAACCAGAAGCACTGTGAGACCATAGGTGTCCCTTAACTCGATGACGTATCTGAATATCTCCTTGATCACTATCGGGGCAAGCCCCATGCTCGGTTCATCAAGTAAAAGCAGCTTCGGCCTTGCCATTAAAGCGCGTCCGATAGCAAGCATCTGCTGTTCACCGCCTGAAAGGGTCCCTGCAAGCTGCTTTCTCCGTTTCTGTAAAATAGGAAAGATAGAGTAAATCATCTCCATATCATCCCTGATTTTTGAACGATTTTTCAGGGAATACCAGTGAAAAGAGCCGAGCAACAAATTATCCTCAACGCTTAACGGCTTAAAAACAAGGCGTCCTTCAGGGACGTGTGAAATCCCATTTTTTACTATAGCATCCGGGCTTTGTCCGGAGATATCAAGACCATTGAATGCCAGACTTCCGTTGCTTGACCTGATAAGCCCTGATATGGTGTGCAGGAGAGTTGTTTTGCCTGCTCCATTGCCGCCGATAAGCGTAACAATCTCTCCCTTGTTTACATGAAGGGAGACCCTTTTAATAGTGTGTATCTTGCCGTAATAGACGTCTACATTTTTAAGTATGAGCATTGTATCCTCTCTGAATCTCTTCTTCCTCTCCAAGATACGCAACAATTACTTCATGGTTTTTTTGTATTTCAAGGGGTGTGCCTTCAGCTATTACCTCACCGAAGTTAAGGACAATTATCGAGTCACTTATACTCATCACAAGGTCCATATCATGTTCGACAAGGACTACAGTGATCTTCAGCTCATCTCTTATTTTCCTGATAATCTCTCCAAGATTACGTGTTTCCTTTATATTCAAACCTGCGGCAGGTTCATCCAGAAGTACAAGTCGCGGCCCTGTAGCCAGGGCCCTTCCGATTTCCAAAGTCCTCTGTTCACCGATTGGAAGATTTGAGGCAGGTTCATCTTTTCTTTGACCAAGATTTATATACTCCAGAATTTCTTCACTTTTACGCTGTATTTCCCTTTCTTCTTTCACAACAAAGGGAAGCTTAAATCCTGAAGAAAGAAATCCGGATCTTGTTCTCGCATATTGACCAACCATTATATTCTCAATAACAGTCATGTTTCCGAATAACTCTACATGCTGAAAGGTGCGTGAAATACCCTTTCTGGCGATCCTGGCCGGAGCTACGTTAACTAATTTTTCACCTAAAAAAAATACATCACCTTTATCAGGCTGATGGATACCGCTCACAATATTGAGCAAGGTGGTTTTACCCGCGCCATTTGGCCCTATAAGCGCCTTAATATCTCCTTCTATGACGTCAAAACTGACATTTCTCAGGGCCATAAGTCCCCCGAAACTCATCCATATCTCTTTAATGTTTAGCAACAGCGAACTCTCTCAATTTCTTTATTTTTTCGATCAGGATCGGGACTATTCCCTTTCTGAAAAACATGAGGGATAACGTCAGGATCAAACCATACACCAGCACATCCAATTCTTCAAATCTTCTCAACAGCTCCGGCAACACCGTAATCACCACAGCTCCGATGACAGCGCCCCACAGGTTCGTAATCCCTCCGACAATTACCATCATGAGGACTAATATCGAGTAAAATAACGAAAAACTGCTCGGACTGATGAATGTCACATAATGTGCATAGAGACTGCCGGCCAATGACGCATATACCGCGCTAAGGATAAAAACTTTTATTTTGAGTGCAGTGACATTCAGCCCCATCGCATTACATGCCATATCACTGTCGTGGATAGCCCTCAATGCCCTTCCTGTCCCTGAGTTAATTAAATTTATGGAGAAGAGCATTACAACAGCAACAAGACCCCATATCAGATAAAAATAGCCTGTTGTTGAACCTATTGTATAACCTAAAAGGCCGAAATGGGGGATATCTCCGAAACCTGACGGACCACCCGGGCCCCATTCATTCAGGATTATATAGATGATTTCGCCAAAACCAAGGGTGGCTACTGCCAGGTAATGCCCTTTCAATCTAAGGGCAGGGACTGCCAGAATCATTGCTGCAACGGCAGCAACAATCATTGCGCATATCACACTGATAACTATCGGAAGCCCTGCATGCACGCTTAATATCGATGAGATATAAGCGCCGATCCCGTAAAACCCTGCCTGCCCTAAAGATACTTGCCCTGCATATCCCATAAGTATGCATAACCCTATGGCTACCAGGGCGTTTATTCCGGAGAATATTCCTACAGTAATGGTATAGGTGCTGCCTGAGATAACAGGCAAGAGGATAATGAGAAGTATAAAGATCAGGAAAGATAATAAATCCCCTTTTTTCATGTGCTAAAACTTTCGCAACTGATGCATTGCTTTACTGACAAATATTCCGGCAGGCTTAAAAAAAAGGATTAACAGAAGAATGATTAAAGCTACTGCATCCTTCAGCCCTGAATGTATGTATCCCGCGGTCATGGATTCGAGGATGCCGATGATAAATCCGCCGATAACCGCGCCTCTGTTTGTGCCAAGACCTCCCATTATTGCCGCACAAAACCCCTTTACCGCAAGCATGGGACCTTTGTCATATTCCATAAGGGAAATAGGAGTTATCGCCATGCCTCCAATTGCGCCTACCACAGCGCTTAAAACAAAGGATAACATGACCATTCTGGATACATTGATTCCAACCAGTTTAGCTGCAGTAGGATTCACTGCACAGGCGAGCATTGCCTTCCCGACCATTGTCTTTTTAAAGAAGAAAAACAATAAAATGATACAGAAACCGGTAATGCCTATTACCCATAGTGTCTGTTGCTGAATAATTGCCCCATAGATACTCAAAGGTTCTCCTTCTGTAAAGGAAGGGTAAACATAGGGATCTTTGCCGAAAGCAAACATTAAAATCCCGCGCAACACGATTGAAACTGCTATGGTAATCATGATCATCAATAACAGATCCGGATTTTTTAAAGGCTTTATAGTCAGTCTTTCCATTAAAAGCCCTACAATACCTGCGGAAATAATAGTGAACGCAACAGATACAAGGAATGGGAGTTTAAGTGATTCGGCAAAAAACCACATCATGAGCCCGCCTATCACGACAAATTCACCCTGGGCAAGGTTTATGATAGAAGTGGCATTATATGTGATATTAAAGCCTATGCCAACTAAGGCATAAACAGCCCCGACGGTAAGACCGGAAAAAAGGAATTGTAAAAAGACTGTAAGCAAATTGTGATATTTCCTGAAGAGAATTGAGGGGATGTTGCCATCCCCTCAATTGTTCAATCATTTATTTTTATTTCAGAATTTCCCAATCGCCGTTTTTCACTACCACCATCTCAAAGGCGGTCTTGTCTAAACCGCAATGGTCATCCTTCGACATATTAAAAATACCGCCTGTCCCGGGCCATTTCTGGATATTCGTCTCTATATAATCCCTGATCTTCTTTTTATCAGGCCCTACTTTTTTCAATGCTTCAACTATCATCATAATGGCATCATACGCATGTCCGCCAAACGTGCCCGGCTCGCTCTTGTATAATGCCTCATAATCCTGTGTATATTTTTTCAATAAAGCTTTCTGGGGGTGCTTATCAGGGAGCTTATCCCATACAACCAATCTTCCGAGCGGCGCAATGACTCCTTCAGCAGCCTTTCCTGCAAGTTCTATGTTTTTCTTGCTTCCCCAGCCGTGGCTTTGATAGAGTGGGATTCCCATTTTAAGCGCCTGCCAGTTTTTCGTCACAACTACCTGACCCGGCCCTACCGACCAGTTGATCACTGCCTGGGCGCCTGCTGCCTTAATTTTGGTAAGCTGTGTCGTCATATCTGAATCTTTTGGCCCGTATTTCTCTTCTGCAACAATAGTAATGCCATATTTGGGAGCTATTTCAAGGAGCGCCTTTTTCCCGGCATCGCCAAAGCCTGTGGATATAGTGATAATTCCGATCTTGCTTATGCCCTGCTTTTTCATATACCCATAGATTGCTTCTACTGCGCTGATATCATACTGAGGTGTTTTGAAAATCCAGGTGCGATCTTTTACCGGCTGGGTTATTGGAGCTCCGGCTGCGCATGAAAGAAGCGGAGTAGCAGCGGTGTTCATAATCGGGACTAATGCCATTGATTCACCTGTTGTAGACGGCCCTACAATAGCCAGCACCTTATCATTTTCAAGAAGTTTTTTGGCAGAGAGAACAGCCTGTGTTTCATCACTCTTTGTGTCCTCAATAATAATTTCCAGAGGATGTCCGTTTATACCACCCGCTTTATTGATCTGATCCTTAAGCATTACTGCGGTATTTTTTTCAGGTTCTCCCAAAAAAGAAGCAGGCCCGGTTACCGCAAAAAGAGCTCCTATTCTATAGGGTTCTTTTGCGTATGCATTCACGAATAAGAAAAAAACAGATAATGCTGCTACCAAAACTACGAGAAATCTTTTCGGCGCTTTTTCCATGATCTCCTCCCTTAGTTGAATTATTCGGGGATTGATTCTCCCCGGTTTCTAAAAAATTTCTTCACAGCGCGGAGAGTTCTTCTCCTCCCAGTATCCTTACACCCGCCTGC
Organism: Nitrospira sp.; assembly: GCA_016873615.1. Lineage (GTDB taxonomy): Bacteria > Nitrospirota > Thermodesulfovibrionia > Thermodesulfovibrionales > SM23-35 > VGWX01. Next base: position 46,944 of record VGWX01000002.1, read on the forward strand.
TGCAATATGTCAACAGACTTCTCAAACTCATCAAAACGGAAGATAACAATAGCATTTTCTCCGCTCTTTTCGACAAAGGCATACATATATTCTACGTTTATCCCTTCATCTTTTATGGTGTTCAGAATACTTGAGAGTCCTCCAGGTCTATCCGGCACTTCAATTGCAACAACCCTCGTTTTCTCAACAGTAAAACCATTCTCTTTTAAAGCCTGCCGTGCCTTCTCCGTTTCATTCACAATAAGTCTCAATATCCCGAAATCAGCTGTATCGGCAAGATAAAGAGCCCTTATATTTATTCCTGCTTCAGATAAAACAGATGTTACCTCGGCAAGCCTCCCTGACTTGTTCTCAAGAAATATGGATATCTGTTCAACATTCATATTCCACCTTATTAAGAAACATGGATATAAAGATTATCACATATTGGAGCAAGAAAACAATACATTGTACTGCGGATGTTTATGACGTGAGAAGCCGGAAGTGCTGTTGATTTGCTTGAGCAACGGATTTTATACAGTTATCGTTATACTTTTCCCATTCAACAAAGCTTGTTAATAAACTGTCAGTAAAATGGTTTATCCCTTTTGCCGATTATTGAAATTTGAAGGCTCTCATCACTATGCCTAAATTTCAGTCAGAGAATATTTGCTTTAAATTCATTGCATTACAGATATATTGCTGGTTTTGCAGGGAAAATTGTTTTTTGACATTCGTAAGATCAATACTATAAAGGCTTTAATGAATATCATGTTAATAAACTTATGGATATCCCTGTATTTACTTGCTTTGCTAAGGTTGCATTTATTCGATTAGTAGTTATTTAAAAAAATACAAGAAAGAGATTTTAAATCCTGCGATGTACGAATAACCTAACGTCACGATAATCTCCCGTCCTGCAAAATTACTCCATGAAAAGAGTATTTCTCCTATGACCCTGCCAGTCTTTTGCGATATGTCATTGAAATCGAATGTTGTACGCTTATGACCAGGATTACAGGTTATTTGCAGGAAATTTTAAATATATGATAGAATTATAAAATTTTTTGTACGTATATCCGGTTTATTGTTTTGCTGATATCAAATATACAAGTTTTTCAAAATCTTTGGTTGGAATCAACCACGAATTAAAGAAGGACAATGGAAATTACAAACGTGCTTTTTTCAGGAGTAGGAGGACAGGGAATTATCCTTGCAAGTAAAATCCTAACCAAATGTGCCTTTGATTCAGGATACATGGTAAAAGAAAGCGAACTGCATGGCATGGCACAAAGAGGGGGGAGCGTCACAAGCCATGTGCGTTTCGGGGAAGAAGTCTACTCCCCTCTGATCCATAAGGGAAAAGCTGATTTTCTCGTAGCGCTGGAAGAACTGGAAGGCTTGCGATATGCCTTTTATCTTAAACCGGATGGAAAGGTAATCCTCAACCAGAAAAGGGTGGTGCCTTCCTCTATTAATCCGGCTGTTGCCCCATATCCTGAAGACGTAAAACATCAATTGGAGCATATGGGTTTTCACGTGGATAGCGTAAATGCTTTTGAAATCGCAAACAATCTGGGGAACCCCAAACTGGACAATATTATTGTAATGGGAATTCTTTCCCGGTACCTGCCTTTCACTATCTCTACATGGGAAACGGTAATAAAAGAATCCGTGCCGGTAAAGACAATTGAGATTAACCTTGTTGCATTCGGCAAAGGGAGAGAGATAGCAGAGGGTAAAACATAACAATGTTCTGGCAAAAGGATATCGAAGCACTCAGTCGCAAGGCTCTGGAAGAATTGCAGTTGAAAAGGTTGAAACAGACTGCCCATCGGGCCTGCAAAAATATACCGTTCTACAAAGAGCGCTTTTCAAAATTAAATATTAAACCAAACGATATCACCTCCTTAAAAGACATTCAGAGACTTCCTTTTACCACCAGAGAAGATTTGCGTGAAAACTACCCTTATGGTATGCTCGCTGTCTCAAAAGAACAGGTTGTGCGTCTGCATACGTCAAGCGGGACTACCGGAAAGCCTAAGGCGATCTTTTTTTCAAAAAAGGACGTTGACCGGGCTGCTGAACTCATTGCACGCTGTCTTATTATGACAGGAATAAAAAAAGACGATGTGCTCCAGAACATGATGACCTACGGATTATTTACCGGCGCGCTTGTCATGCATTATGGCGCAGAGAAAGTTGGAGTATTGGTAATCCCTGCAGGCCCCGGCAATACGAAGAGACAGATTGCGCTTATGCAGGATTTTAAAACTACTACCCTCCATCTCACTCCGAGTTATGCGCTCTATCTTGCAAGCGTTATGGGCAATGAAGGACTGGTTCCAAGAAGAGACTTATCTCTCCGGAGGGCATATCTGGGGTCTGAACCATATTCTGAAGAAACGAGGGATAAGATTGAAAAATTCTTTGGCATTGATGTATATAATTCTTACGGTTTATCTGAAATGAATGGTCCGGGAGTTGCATTTGAATGTGTTAATAAAAATGGGATGCATCTATGGGAAGATAATTTTATTATGGAGATAATCGATCCCGATACAGGTAAAAAACTGCCTGAAGGGGAAAAGGGTGAACTTGTTCTCACTACATTATGCCGCGAAGCAATGCCTATCCTTCGTTACCGCACAAGAGATATCGTCATGATAATTCCCGGCAAATGCAAATGCGGAAGAACACACCGCAGGATTTCCCGCATCATAGGCAGATCAGACGATATGATTATCATACGCGGCGTAAACATCTTCCCTCAGCAGATCGAGCGGGTCTTAATGGGCATCAAAGCAGTAGCACAGAATTATCAGATCGTCCTTGAGGCCTACGACCAGATGACTGTGAGAGTGGAAATATCAAAAGACCTTTTCGATGGGAGAGTGGAGCATTTAGTAAATCTGCAAAACGAGATAACTGAAAAATTACGCTCTGAACTCCTGGTAAAACCAAAAGTAGAACTCCTGGAACCAGGCACACTGCCGGTAAGTGAAGGAAAATCAACAAGGGTTATTGATAAGAGAACGCTGTAATAAATAAAAGGAGTGTCATATGGAAGAGTTAAAGCAGCTTTCCATCTTTTCTGAGAACAAGCCCGGCAGACTCAAGAAAATAACAAAGGTTCTCGCAGAAGAAGGCGTGAACATACTTGCAATCAATATTGCGAGTTCAAACGGGTTCGGTGTGTTAAAGTTTATTGTTGATAAATGTGACCTGGCCTATCAAAAACTCAAACAAAAGGGTTTTACCGTCTCTCTCAATGAAGTGCTGGCAATTGAACTGGTAGACAAGCCCGGAGGATTATGTGAAGTCGCCACGATTTTATCGAAAAAAAGAATCAATATAGAGAACGCTTATGTATTGATTCTGGAATCCAGAAAAAAGGCCTTCTTAATTGTAGATACGAATGATATCGAAAAGGCAAAAAAACTTTTAAAGCATGAAAATCTGCGTTTTTTTACCGCAAAGAAAAATATAAAAAGAAAGGCAAAATGAAACCACAGAGAACACAGACGGGGAAAGACGCATGTTATTTTAATATTGATATTAATATGTTCTCTGTGACCTCTGTGGTTAATTTTTTATAATATGGTAAACGTGAAGGAGAGAAAGATGATCTGGAATAAAGAAGCAGAGGGCATGCGCATTGGGGAAAGGGAGAAACTGCAGCTCGAAAGACTGAAAACAAGCCTTGGGCGGGCATATAAAAATGTTCCCTATTACAAAAAACGGTTTGATGAAATGAAAGTCAAACCCGGAGACATAAAAAGCCTGAAAGACATTAAAAAACTCCCTTTCACTACAAAAACCGATTTAAGAGAAGGGTATCCTTTTGGATTATTTGCAGTTCCCTGTAAAAAAATAATAGAGGTGCATACTTCGTCCGGAACTACCGGAAAGCCGACGGTATCCGGATACACAAGGAAGGACATAGAAATCTGGGGCGAGGTGATGGCGCGTGCCCTCACCATGTGCGGAGCGTCAAAAGACTCTATTATTCAAAATGGCTATGGCTATGGCTTATTTACAGGGGGGCTCGGTGTGCACTACGGAGGTCAAACAATCGGGGCAACGGTAGTCCCCGTGTCTGCGGGGCAGACCAAAAGACACCTCGATATTATGCAGGACTTCGGGTCCACAATCCTCACCTGCACGCCTTCTTACGCGCTGTATTTAACCGAGGCGGTTGAAGAAGCGGGCATAAATATAAAGAGGTTAAAACTTAAGGCAGGTTGCTTTGGCGCTGAGGTATGGACCGACAGGATGCGGGATGAAATCGAGAAAAGGTTTCATCTTATTGCTCTCAATATTTACGGACTGACTGAAATAATCGGACCCGGCGTTGCGCAGGAATGTGACCAGAAAAACGGCCTCCACATTTGCGAAGACCACTTTTACCCTGAAGTTGTCTCTCCTGAGACTTTGGAGCCCCTTCCGGAAGGAGAAAAGGGAGAACTGGTTCTCACTACATTAACCCGCGAGGGTATGCCCATGATCCGTTTCAGGACCAGGGATATAACCACCTTAAGAAGAGAACGCTGCAAATGCGGAAGAACTCTCGTACGGATGGACCGGATAACCGGACGCACAGATGACATGTTAAAGATAAGGGGAGTTCTTATCTTTCCTTCCCAGATAGAAAAAGCGCTCCTTGAGGTCAAAGGGGTAGAACCGCATTATCAGATTATCGTAACCCGACCGCAGCACCTTGATGAAATAGAGGTTCAGGTCGAGACTTCAAAGAAGATATTCTCGGATGAAGTGAAGCAGCTTGAGGAAGTGAAGAAAAAGATAGAAAAGCATATTGAAAATTCAATCGGGTTGAGGGTGAAGGTTACTCTGGTTGAACCGAAGACCCTTCCGCGCAGTGAAGGCAAGGCTAAGAGGGTTATAGACAAACGTCAATTATAAAGGAGAGTGCCATGGAAGTAAAACAGATATCCTTATTCTTAGAGAATAAAAAAGGAAGGTTATGGGAAGCGATGGATGTTTTGGCAAAGGCAAAAATTAACATCAGGGCTCTCTCAATCGCTGACACATCCGATTTTGGAATCCTGCGTTTAATTGTTCCTGATCCCGATAAAGCAAAAAAGGTTCTCACAAAGAGCAACTTTACTGTCAGGGAAAACGATGTGATAGCAGTCGGCGTATCCGATAAGCCCGGAGGCTTGGCAGGAATACTGAAGATTTTAACCGATGCTGATATCAATGTCGAATATATGTATGCCTTTGTTGAGAAAAGCGGAGAAAAGGCAATTGTGGTGCTGCGGACAGACAGCATCAGCAACGGGAAAAAAGCGCTGAAAAAAGCTGGGATTACTGTGCTCTCTTCTCGGGATGTATATGGGTTATAGCTTTTCTTCTCATTTTCGCAAGTCTCCTTGTCACAAACACACAGGGCCTGCGTGAAATAACAACGTTGACCCCTTGAGCATCCAGCTTTTCTTTCAGGATTGCTTTTGTTTTCTCAACTTCAAAGGGATCGACCACCTCAATAGAATTCACGCCGCAGGATCTGCAAAGTTCCTCAAGAGAGATTTTTCCACCCTCTTCTCCCTTTGCAGTTATACCGGTTAATGGTGTTGGCTGGTTCCCTGTCATTGCAACCGCTGAATTATCCAGAATGAGCACAAGGATATTTGCCTTGTTATAAACAGCATTGATCAGAGCAGGTATTCCGGAATGAATAAAGGTGGAATCTCCAATTACTGCTGCCACTCTTTTTACACCTTGTTTAGAAATTCCTGCTGCCTTACTAATGCCGGCTCCCATGCAGAGGCAGGTATCCACTATCTGATAGGGGGGATTAGCGCCAAGCGTATAGCAGCCGATATCACCGGCAGTAAATGTAGGCTTAACCGCTTTCAGAGCAGTATAGAGCTTGCTATGTGGACAACCCGGGCACAAAACAGGTGGTCTTGCTGGTAAAGGCTTAGAAGGCATATAACTTCTCTGACCTGTATTCCAGTCCGGGATATATTCAGATAATACATCGGGGCCGAGTTCCCCTGTGATGCTAATTTCCCCGGAAATCTTCCCCTTCACTTTAGTAGAATATCTTCTTGCGATCTCCTCCATAAAGGGTTCGCCTTCTTCCAAAACCCAGATTTCTTCAAGCCCTTCCACAAAATCTTTAATCAATGTTTCGGCAAAAGGGTAATAAGATATCTTCAGGATGGCATATTCAGGGCCATACTCTTTTGCATAGACATACCCGATGCCACAGGCTATAATCCCTTTTTTCCGTCCATTCTTAAAAGTCCTGTTCAATCCTGATTTTTCGCCCCAGATTCTTAAACCTTCCTGTTTTTCGATCAAATTTCTGTGACATCTCAACACATTGCTCGGGACAGCGATCATGTTCGCAGGATCTTTCCGTAGTAGAAGAGGGTTCTGCTCCCGAACAGTTCCTAACCTGACTGGTGAATAGGCATGGCAAATCCTTGTCACCGTCCTCAACATCACCGGAAGGCCCATCTTTTCGGATAATTCGAAGGCCATGATCGTCATATCCTTGGCTTCCTGTGAATCACACGGCTCAAGACATGGTATTTTTGCAAATTTTGCATAGAAACGGGAATCCTGTTCATTCTGTGAAGAATATGCGCTCGGATCATCAGATACAGCAAGGACTAACCCTCCTTTAATTCCGAGGTATGCAGCAGTCATTAAAGCGTCTGAAGCAACATTAAGTCCTACATGTTTCATGGAACATAATGCTCTTTTCCCAGCATAGGAAGCGCCGATTGCCGTTTCCAAACTCACTTTTTCATTTACCGCCCATTCAACTTCGCCATCGAAATTATGTGCGATATATTCGAGAATTTGCGTTGCAGGGGTTCCTGGATAACTTGTTGCCAGGGATATCCCTGCCTCTATTGCACCCCTTCCAATTGCATCGTCACCTAACATGATAATTTCCTGATTCACTTGATTTAGTTTCACCTGAAAATACTCCTTTTAACCATTTATATATATAGACAGCTTTTAATTATACCACTAAAATTTAAATATTTTTGCATTTCAGTGAAGTCATTAACATCATAACCCCACCTTATCTCCCCTTAACTTAAGGGGGGAGAGATGGGGAGAGGGGGAGTTATTGTTCATTTTGCACTACCAATTGTCAGAATAATGCGTGTAGAATATTCATGAAATGAAAGTATTATTGATTTCCATACCCACGCCTTTCCTGATGATTTATCGGAAAGGGTGATAAAGATGCTCGAGGACGAGGGGGGTATCAAAGCTCATCTTGACGGCAAAATTTCCTCCCTGCTTTCTTCAATGGACAACTGCGGGATTGAAAAGAGCGTCATCTGCAACATTGCAACAAAACCATCCCAGTTCGACTCCATCCTGCAATGGAGCAAAACAGTCAGATCAGAAAGAATTATTCCATTTCCATCTATTCATCCTTATGACCCGGATTTTAAAGTTAAAATCGATAAAATAAAAAATAATGGTTTTAAAGGAATAAAATTTCATCCTTACTATCAGAATTTCACTATAGACGAGGAAAAGATTTTTCCTGTTTATGAAAAAATATCGAATGAGAACCTCATTCTGGTAATGCATACCGGATTTGATTTTGCTTTTCAGCGTATAAAGATAGCTGATCCTGAGAAAATAATCACGGTTTTAGAAAACTTTCCTTCACTTAAAATGGTCACAACACATCTGGGCGCATGGGAAGAGTGGGAAGAGGTCGAGCGCTTTTTGCTCGGCAAACCCATTTACATGGAGATATCATTTTCGCTTGAGTTTTTAAATGACACTGTAAGGAAAATCATTTCCAGCCACCCGGCAGAATATATTCTCTTCGGCACAGATTCTCCCTGGACAGAACAACAGAAAACACTTTCTTTATTCAGGGAACTCCAACTTGGAGAAGAAAAAGAAGAACTTATTCTGCGGGAAAACGCCATGAAGCTGCTTGGTTCTGTTTGATCTGTTGATAGGAGTACCTTTTACAAAAATGAATTTAGTTTTTCTGGTAAGTTGTTGCTTAAAACAGCCTTGTCTGCCCTTTGATCTCTTTCCTCTCTACTGCCTCAAATATTTTAATCTTGCCGAATTCACCGTCATAGCCCGGGACAATATGCACATTCCCGGAGCGCATCCTGTGAATCGCCTCCCTTAATAACAAAGACCCGGCCCTTTCGATAGCATCAAGCGGGGTGTCCATAAGTATTGCAAACTCGTTTCCGAGGCTCTCGATGAGATGGAAATACTGTTTATTTACCGCCTTGCTGTTTACGCCAACCTTCATAACCTGGGCAATTATTTCCTGAAGCGGAATGAGTGAATAAAAAGGGAGCGCTCCTTCAGGGCTGAAACCATTTTTCCTGTCAGCAAGTTTTTCGACTCTGTGCAGAACACCAACAGTAACTTTTTTTCCGCACACTGGACAGAGATAATTGTGTCTTCTCGTCTCTTCCGGCGAGAGGTTCACGTCACAGGATCTATGACCGTCATAATGATACTTGCCCTCCTCAGGAAAAAATTCTACCGTCCCCAGAAAACCTTTTCTTGTCTTAATAGCTTCTGTGATCGTCTGATAAGATATCTCCGTATCAAAGATATTCGCCTCACGCCCGAGTTTTGATGGTGAGTGCGCATCTGAATTTGATATGAGCGTTATTTTGTCAAGCGATGACAGCCTCCAGTTCATGGAGGGATTTGATGATAACCCTGTCTCAAGCGCATAGATGTGAGCGGTCAGTTCATCAAAACATTCCTCAAGTGAATCAAATCCCGATACAGCGCCAAATACAGAGAAATGAGGGGTCCAGATATGTGCAGGAACAAGCATGGCTTTATCAGATATATCAAGAATGATCTCCAGCAAATTTTTTGCATCAAGTCCAAGGATCGGCCTTCCGTCAGATGCAATATTCCCAATTCTTGAAAGGGCAATATTTATTTTTGAAACAACAGCAAGGTCAGGGGCAAAGATAAGACAGTGCACTTTGCGTACTTTTCCATTCTTTTTGTAAATGCAGCTTACCTCTGCGGTCAGCAGGAAACAGACCTCTCTTACACAGAGAGGAGGGACATTATTAATTTTATAATTATCTTTTAATTTAAATAAGTTATCACATTCAGTATAAAGTTTTTCTTTTATTTCTTCATGCCAGTGAGGATGGGTAAAATCACCTGTTGCAACAACATTTATGCCCTTGAGTTGAGCCCACTTCCAGAGGCTTTCGGGTGACATGTCACTGCTGGTAGCACGTGAATATCGTGAATGAATATGCAGGTCAGCAATAAAACGCATTGAGAGTCAGGCCTTTTGTCTCTTTCTGTGCCATAAAATATAAGCTAAGATCAGCAATGCACAGCCGATTATTGCGTATATGCTCCACTGCCTGCTGACTTCGAGAATCTTCTCTTTATTGTTCCCGACAAAATACCCGATATATGCAAGTATCCATACCCAGATTCCGGCGCCGAAGGCGGTATAGAAAGAGAATTCAAGGAGATTCATTCTGCAGAGCCCGGCAGGAAACGATATATAATGCCTGACCCCAAGAATGAGTCTGCCGATGAAGGTACTTATATGCCCATGCTTCAGAAAGAATAACTCCCCTTTCTCAAAATGGCTTTTAGAAACACCGAAATATTTCCCATATTTCAGAATGAACGGCCTGCCGAAAAAGACAGCTATTGCATAGTTGAACAGCGCTCCCAAAACACTGCCTACGGTACCGGACAGGATCACCCCTGCCCAGCTCATCTTGTTCTGTGAGATAAGATATCCGGCAGGCGGTATCACAAGCTCTGAGGGCAATGGAATAAAGGTGCTTTCTATAAACATCAGAAGCACTATGCCGGGATAGCCTACAGTGCCAATTGTATCAATCAACCAGTTTAGAAACGCGTGCATTTACCCTCCACAAAAAATTACTTTCCAGAAATTATGACTCCCGACATAAATCAGAAATAACTTTGTAGTGTACCTTTAAGTAAAGTATTTTGAAAAGTTTTTTTATGGTAATTTAATTCCTGGATTTTAAAAGAGTATAGATGACTAATTATTTTGCTGAATTTCTTTATACTTGCACTTACTTTTTTACGGGCTTGTTCTTATCCATTAAAATCTGGCACGGAGATATGCTTCCTTTATAAACCTCTATATGGCAACTGCAACAATCTGTAATGTTGTTACCTGCCCTTTCTACCATTTTCTGATATTTTTGAGGATTCTTGATCTTTACTTTTTCGATATGCTCTTTCATTCCCTGCAACTGATCTGGAGGACTTATGATTGGTTGAGCATCTGAGTTAACTCTTCCACAGAAAATAAAACTCAGACATATAATTGCAATAATCGTTACATGTTTCAACATATGATCAATCTCCTTTAAAACAATGGTTTACCATAAGGAGTACCATCAATTGAACTGTTGCCGTGATAATGGCAATCCATGCAATTACGGTAATTTCCGCCTCCTGGATGGCATTTTCCACACCCTAAACCTGAACCCGTAGGATGAGTATGCAGGTCCCCAACATTAAGATTGGTATGACATTTGCCGCAAAGCCATACCCATTCCTTCTTTGCCCTTCCATCAGGGCCTGTACCGTTGCCATTGTTTATGACAGTAACCACTCCGTTATTAACCTGTTTCCTTACAAGATAATTATTCGGTGAACCATGCGGTTCATGGCAATCTGTACAGGCTGTTATATATTGCCCGCACTTTGTCAGCCCATCGTAAGGCATGGCTAAAAGCGATGTTGCGCCCTGAGAACAATAGGTTGCCATATAGCCGCCATGATTTTCATTCGCCCAGTTAAAAGTTCGTAAATTTCTCAGCAGCTGATTGCTGTAAATAATGTTTGAGTTATTATGACAGTCGATGCAAAATGTATTAAAATCAGCTAAATTGGACCCATCCTGAGTTGATGAACCGTCAGGTTCATATCCTGATGCAGCATTCGGCGCCTGGTAAATTCCGCCAAAAGAATTTGCATACATGTTCATCCTCTCTGCTGCAGCATCGCCCCAAAGGCCCCATGCATTATTATCCTTGCTGTGGAGACTTGGCCGTGAAACAGGGGAATATCCTCTTGTACCGGAGGTTTTCCTGCTGTTTGGCGCATTGGCAGGGTCTCCCTTTACCGCATGAGGATTATGACATGCAGCACAGGGATTGGAATCATTTGTAAACCCCCATCTTCCATTGATAAATGTTTTTATATTGCCGAGGTTGTGGGAAGTCGCTGGTGAAATAAATGAGAATGCCTCCTTAATGTCATTCAGTGAATCAGCATAACCGCCTGCACGGTAGCTGTAGCTGCGGTTTATAAGACCTCCTGTTTGAAATGAGCTCAGGTCTGTATGACACTGAAAGCAAACATTATCTGTCTGGTTTATATGATTGTTGTAGAACAGGGCATATTTGTCAGGGCCTCCAGTTGGGTTAGGCTCGGCTCCGCCGATGCTCGCATGCTGCTCATGGCAGTGAACACAATTGCCAACTGAATAACCAAAAGAACTGATACTTGTACGGCTTACTCCATACGTGTTCTTTCCATGGGCAGAGTCAAGATAAGGCCCTGAATCGACAGTGTCAGGATACAGGAAGCATAGAGCTAAGAGCATAGAGCCAAGAGTAACTATCTGAAATTTTTTATTAAAACACTTATCTTTCTGCATAAATCCTCTTATTTGTATTTATTCTCTCTTCAGTTTGCTCTTTACTAATTCTTTGACGTATGACATACATTGCATCCATTTGGCTGACCATTTCCCGGCCAACTCTTATAATCCCATCGCAACATCTTGAAATATGGCGATGCATGTGCCCGGTGACAGGAAAGGCACATAACCAGGTCTGTACCCAGCGTCACGGTACCACTTGGTCCTGTCCAGCCACTCAAGGTAGGTCTTGCCACTGGAACTAATGGGTTATATGTACCTGTTGCACCGGAGGCACCGAAGGCGCTTGCATATTCATCACTGTTGGGTATGATCAAATCCGAGGGATGTCTGATCCACGGGCTTCCGGTCGTTAGGTCATCCTCAATATGAAAATTTCCGTGACAACCGGTGCAGTATGCTGTCATGGTATTTTCTCCGATCGCCGAGAACCCTCCAGCGGAAGTTTTTGTTCCGCTTGCACCTAAATATTCGTTATGATCGGTTGCGCTTGCACTATATTGCCAGTCATCATCTTCTATGCCTGCCACACCAAAACCGGAACCACTTTTATGACCATCCAGAAAGCGGAACCATCCTTCAGCGGAGCTGTCTACAACCGGACCTGTATCATCGAGGTGATGGTAACCTTTCGGACTGTCGCTTCCAACCATATGACATTTTGTACAGCCCTGACGGGAGGTATCGAACCCGAAGTAGGGTGGGCCCGTAGTTCCGTGAATATTCTCGTGGCATGAATTGGTCCCGCTGCATCCCCATGATTTTCCGGGCGCTTCATTTAATGTACTTTCAGGGTTTGAGGCAAAAATATTGTGTCCGGTGGTGTCCTCTGTCTGCACCCAGTAGAAATTTCCTGCCGACAGACCCATCACTGCATTATAGGAAGGCTGCTGGCTGTTGAAGACGATAGGCGCACCGGTTAACGGATCTTTCCAGGCACTCCCATCTGTCTTTGAATGGCAACCCAAACATGATCCGCGCAGGAGAGACTGTTTAGGTTTTGTATCACTTTCATCAGGAGCAAGGTACTGCATGTGGGCACCATTCTGACTGTTATGCATGGTATGGCAATTACTGCAATTACCGGTGACTTTGGCCTCCAGCTGCAATGCATAACTCCATAAGGCCATTACTGTAGAACAAATAAAAAATGCAGAATAAAATGAACGTAATCCTTTATTTTTTGCTTTTAAGCACATTTTCCCCATGTCAGATGCCTGCGATCTATTCTCAATAAAAGACATTTCTATATATGAAGCAAAAGATATACCATGCAGTCCGATGAAGATAATTTAAGCATTAGTTACATTATTTTACCAGATTCATCCCGCACGGTTCAATTAAGAATTAATCTTTTTGCTGATATAGCTTATTGTCAGGAGTTACAGGAAATTATTTCCGTACTGAAGAAGATGCCTTCTTAATTATCTATTGCTAATTTTACTGCCCCGCATTATCGTATCATTCTCAACATTCTATTTCTTATGGCACTGGATGCAGAGTTGTCTCTTTCTGTCGAAATAGAGCATAAAATCCGCTTTGGCAGAATGCATGCTGTGGCAGGTAATACAGGTAATTCCCTTGCCATTGCGCGGGTCTTTTACATTTTCTCCCAGGGGGTGAGTAATCTTGTGCTGCTGGGTATGACACTTTGCACATGTATGTATATCGTCTGCCCTGAAGTAGAGTACATTACGGGAATGGGGAGGGGCATGACAATCAAAGCATTTCCTGTCTTTCACAGGAACACATCTTATAGATTTCAATGCCTTCTCCATAAAAAGCGTTCTCTTTTCGGTAGTTTCGTGGCAGGAATAGCATAAAAGCGTTTCCTTGCCTGTAAGATTCTTCCTTTTTGAAGCGTGATGGCTGTGGCACATGGTGCATTCGCCCTTCTTATTGTCGATGTGAACATCGTTTTCCTTTATTACAAAAGTGTCTTTCTTATGACAGTTGAGACATAATGCCTTTCCGGACAATTTCGTTGTTACCTTTTTACCGGATTCGATAGGGTGATGGCATTCTTCACACTTCATTTCCAGAAATGCCTTATGTCCATAAGGTCCGAGACGGCCCCTTGTATTGGAAGAGTGCCCGCTGTGGCATGATGTGCAGTCTGATTTGTCTATTGCAGCCGTTATTGAAACCCCTGCAACCTTGCATCCGGCAAAATGACATTTACGGCATAAAGCATTGGGAGTTCCAAGGATCAGATCCTCTGACGAAGATGCATGCGGATCATGGCAGGATGAGCATTGCCCTTCCTTGAATGGATTGTGCAGAAAAGATTTTTTCAATTCGTCTTTCAAATGTCCATGGCAACCCCAGCACAGGTCTTTTTGAGCTTTCACCAATAGTTTTTTATTGTCACTGCCATGGGCATGATGGCAATCCGTACATGTTCCCCTTCTCACCGCATTATGCACGAAATTCTTCTTTAACGCCTTATTTATCCCTTCGTGACAGGAGAGGCATAAGGAATTAATATCCTCCTTAAGAAGACCTTTCACACTCCCTGCATGAGAATTATGACATGAATTGCATTTCCCATCCTTAAAAGGAAAATGAACCGAGTTGCGTGTCAGGCTGTCTTTAAGCTTTATATGACACCTGTAGCAGAGATCAGGCGCTTTTTCTTTAAGATCACCCTGAGCATAGGCGAAAACAGCGAATAGCGTAGAGGTAAGAGCTAAGAGTACGAAGCATATAGCATATTGCATATAGCGTAGAGCTGTTAGCGAAGAGCTTGGAGCAAAGAGCTTAGAGTCTTTAGCTCTTGGCTCTTTACCCTTGGCTCTTTGCTCCTGGCTCCTTGCTCTTGGCTTATTCATGACAGGCTCTGCAATCACCTTTTCCAAAAGGATTGTGTTTGTTTTTTCTTAACATACCCTGTTTTTCAGTAACATGCGGCTCATGACATGAAAGACAATGTTTTATATTTGCTATAGGCTTCATGTGTGCCTTCAACAGCTTTTCCGAATCAGCTGTATGGCATTTAACACACAAGTCCGGGTCCTTTGCATTAACCATTGATTTCGAAACCGAGAAATGTGACAGATGACAGCTGAGGCAGTCGCCTTTTTCCATATCGATATGCCCTTTTCTTGCAGTGGTCGTAACGATCCTTTCATGACATGACAGACAGAGTTCTTTCGGCCTGTTTAAAAGCAGGTTATCCATCCTGGTTCCATGGGCGCTATGACAAGCCGAACATTTCCCTTCTTCGGCAGGCAGATGTTTAACAGCGCTTGCCGCCATATCCGTCTCCATTTTCCTGTGGCAATCAAAACATAGATCGGGCATCGCCTTAATCGCATGACCTGCATATTCACTTGCATGAGGGTCGTGACATTTCCCGCAGGTCTTTTCCTTAAATGGTTTGTGTACGGATCCTTCCTTCAGGTCGAGAAGCATATTCCCGTGACAGCTCATGCAGAGCTGGTCCGGCATATTGTTTAATAATTTCGGGTAAGAAGAGGCATGAGGTTTATGACAGGAGATGCATTTTCTGTTATTGACGGGATTATGGATATATGTCTTGAAGAAATCTTTTTCCTCTTTTTTATGACATGTGTAACACAAGCCGGAGACGGGGGTTTTCATCATATGCGGATTATTGCTGCCATGTGAGTCATGACAGCTGCCGCATTCCACCTTTGAAAAAGGCATATGCATGTTTTTTTCCTGCAGCTCCTTTTCTGTCTTTACGTGGCATGTAAAACAGAGCTTTTTCCCTGATGCCTTCAGATAGAATGGGTTGGGAGAAGCATGCGGGTTATGGCACGCTGTGCAGCCCTTGTCTTTAATCGGAGCATGCAAAGCGCTCACCTTTAACAGGTCTGTTTTTTTCTTGTGGCAGTTTATGCAGAGGTCATTTTTGTCCATGAGTGTAACCTTTGCATAATCAGTCGCGTGGGGGCTGTGGCAGCTCAGACATTTATCTTCATCTGCAGGACGGTGTCTGTGTGCCTCTCTGAATTCCTTTTCCTCCTTTTTATGGCAGGTGTAGCAGAGTTTCCCGCCGGAGGCTACAACATCTAACGGTTTGGGGTCGTTCACTGCCTTGTGGCACGATGAGCACTGACCGGTTTTCAAAGGCGCATGGATCGACTCCCTGAGAAGTTTTTGATTTGTCGAACTGTGCGGGGTATGACATCCGCTGCATCTGCCTTTTTGAACAGGATAGTCTTTATGGGCCATTCTGAATTTATCGGCAGTTACATTATGGCATGTCTGGCAGAGTTCAAGTTCAGGTTTCAACAGGTTGTTCTCATATTGCGAACCGTGAGCCGAATGGCACGTGATACATCCGTCTGACATCGGTTTATGTCTTTTGGCGCGCGTGAAAGGCGTCTGATTATGACAGGTAAAGCACTGCTCGCTCCCTGTCTTTTTCTGAAGTGACTTGTTTTCCGATGCATGAGGATTATGACAGGGAAGGCATTTGCTCTGCTTCAGCGCAGTATGAACATGTGTTGTATTTTCGATATTTGCTGCCATCTGTTTATGACATGTGAAACAGAGCCTTCTCTCTTCTCTCTCCTTAAGGGTCAATACGGCAATCTTTCCGTGACGGAGATGACATGCCTCACAGTCCCTCTTTGCGGCAGGGGAGTGGACATACTTCTTCTGGAATTCAGTCAGTTTTGTTTTATGACAATCCAGGCACGGCTTTGCCACAAATCCTTTACGCACTGTTTGTTCAGGCGCACAGGTATAAAAAAGAATACCGAAGATGAAGAGCGCCGGAAGAAGGTTAATTAATCTTTTCATAATTTATTCCATGAGTTCCAGAATTAATGAACTACCCCGCAGCAAGCTGCGAGGTATCTTATATGCAACATGTGCTTAGGTAAACATCCCCCCTCAAGAGGGAGGTTATATGTATATAACCCCGAAGCAGAGCTTCGAGGAATTCGTTGATTAAATAATTATCAATAAGCATATGCTATATGTCAAGCAAAATTATTTTACTGGTTAAATTTTTTTTCAATAGCCTGTATCTCTTCTTCATTTATCTTTACCTCGGCGTCTTTCTTCAGTTTGTCTATATACCTGTTCAATTTGGTGTTCACCTGTTCATTTACGTATGCTTTATGCACGTTATTCCTGACCCTGGCATATTCTTCGTTCACTTCCCCTGTTCTATCCTGTATCCTGAATATTTTATATAACGAATCAATCGTGATTACCGGACTTATTTCTCCTGTCTGCAGGTTATCTATTATTTCAAGAACTGGTTTCGGCAGTTCCGCCTTTGTAAACCATCCGGACTCTCCGCCCGTGGATGCAGCAGAATCAGTTGATCTTCTTTTTGCAACCCAGGAAAAATCAGCGCCATTCTGAAGGCTTTTCAATATTTCCTGCGCGTCATCCATGGTTTTTACGGTAATCTGCTGGATTTTAAAACGGACCGGTCTGATAAAGTCTTTCTGATGTTCTGTATAGTAGTCCTGCAGATTCTTTTCTGTGACGACTATCTGGGGAATAATTACCCTTTTGATGTATGTATTTTTGAGAAGCTGGTTTTCATAACGGTCAACCATCTTCCGGAATCCTGGATTCATTCTGTAATTCCGCCTGAGGGCCTCGTGATCCACTGCTTTACGGTCGATCCATTTCTCAAGTATATCTTCCTTTTTTGGTTTCTTGAGAGCAGGCGTGATCATGGCAAAAAAATCTCCCACCGTCAGGATCGAACTGTTTATCTCTGCCAACTTCCTTGGATCTTTAGACCATTTCTCAGTATCCTCTTTCTTCCCGTCCGGCTCTATCTCAGAAAGAAGTTCCTTGTCAATCTTAACAGTAATTTTTTCACGAAGGGATTTCAGATATTCATCGCCCCGCTCTTTCTCCCTTTGTTTCCTGATCTCCTTTGCTATTCCGGCCTTAACACTATCAAATTCTTTATTCTCATAATTCTTTGCATGGTAGTCTTTGATTTCTTTTTCTGTTACTGAAACCTTCTGCACAATCTCCTCGTCATGCAGCCTTACAACAGATTCCCTCAGGACATATGCAGCAACAGCCTGGTGAAGCTCCGGATACGTGTCCATTCCGGCATTGCGCGCTTCGTTGATGATTAATCTGTCATCTATCTGCTTCTGAACATGCTGAGTTAAATTCAGGGCGCCTGCTGTCGAGAGGTCCTCTCTGCGGTGGGCAATATTCAAAGTATATTTAAGATCTTCCTCTGTTATCGGCTCACCGTCAACAACCGCCAGAACCGGCTCTTTTTGCGAAAGCGATGCACAACCACCAAAAAAGAGCAAAGAGCTTAGAGCAAAGAGCACAAAGCGTAAAAAATAAATTTCAATGCCCGTTGTTCGTTGTTTTCTGCTCTTCGCTCTTGGCTCTTGGCTCTTTATCTCCATGTTGTTTTACCCATTTCCTTCACCAGATTTGATACTGCCTTGTAAGCCACAGTCTCTGCAGCATTCATCCTTCCCATATCGAACACAAATATATTGTCATCGCCTTTAGTGTCATTGCTGTCAGACCACAATAATCTGTCTTTATGAGCATCTATTAATCTTGCGTTTACAGAAGCTTCAGGCGGCATAGCGCCTTCCCCTTCAGAGAATTTTTCCACAGTTCCAACGATGATTCCATCTACACCCGAGGCGCCTGATATAGCTGCTGTTTTTTTCAGGTCTAATTCCCCTTTCTCTTTTACCCTTAAATCAACTACCAGCCGTCTTACTTCACCGTATTCTACAGGAATGAATCTTTTGTTTTTAAATAGCTCCACTATGAACATGTATGTCACTGCTATCCCGGCGTCTTTCACCCTGCTATTGTTCTGAAAAGGCATTACAGCAATTCTATATGTCGACTCCATTTCTTTATTCGGCAGACTAAGGGTAAGAGAACTGTGCAATTTGCCTATGACCTTAACTGCAAGCGCATCAATGATTGTTATAGTTCCAAGTCCCAGGATTCCGGTAAAATCATCTCCTGTTGCAGATGCATGATCCGCCCATATAATATCCCCGGTTAAAGAATCTACAAGACGCGCTGAAAAACCTATCCGTGGATTTTCTCCGCTATAGAAGGAATTGATTGATCCTATAAATACCGTCTTAACATTCAACTCTTCTCCCAATTTTAGCGCAAGGTCTTTTGTTATATATCCGGTGCATCTGATTCTTTCCTTAAGCAGAAATTTCTCAAGAGTATCTTCATCGAGCACATCAAGCCCTATTGACTCTAACCCGTCCCTCACCAAAGGCATGACAAATGCCACGGCATTTTTATCTTCACTAAGGTTTTCAAATGGAAACAGAGCTATTCTTCCGTAAAAATCCTTCTGGGCAGTATGCCCTGAATTAACAGCAAAGAACATAGAGCATAGAGCTATTAGCAAAGGGTATAGAACAAAAAACATAGAGTTTTTAACTCTTCGCTCTTTGCACTTGCTAATAAGAGCATAATTAAAACCACATGGTATGTCATTCCCGCTTGTCGGGAATCCTTCTGAAAAGCAAGAAAGATTGCGGACAAGCCGCAATGACAATATCGTGAGGAATGTGTACTTGCTTATGATCTCCTTATTAGCTTTTAGCTCTTTGTATTTTGCTCTTTGCATTTTATTTGTAAAGAGTCTGAATCGCCTCTTTGACCACCTTCAAAGCAGCTTCACTCATAGTGTCTGACCTTGCACCAAAATGCTTTGCCCAAAAATCAACGCCCCCCCTTGTCTTTGTTACCGACCATATGATACTTCCGGAGCTTGTATCAGCCATCATCAGCGTGATAGAAACTTCCGGAGAGGAGATATTTCCTTCTCTGACTTCCCCGAATTTGTTGACAGCGCCGAATATGACAGCCTGTACCTTAAGGGCTTTGCCGATAGCTTTTATCTGCTCTGCATTCGGAGACTGGCCTGTTTTTAATTTCAGGGTTTCGATAGCAGATATCACATCCCCGGGACATGTTACATCAACAAGTCCTGATGCCAGAAACTCGCTGATAACAATATGCCGTACAGCATCACCGGCAAATCTTTCGTTTGTCAGATTATCCAGAGGCAATACAGCCACCCTTTTTATAAAACTGAAGTCTGTATCCTGATTTATATAATGTGAAGGAGCGGCCTTCCCTCCACAGCCCGTTAAGAAAAATAATGCAAGCATGCAAATCGCAAAAAATGTTTTCAGCATTCTCATCTTCTCCTGTCTCTCAATAACTTTTTGTTAAGCAATTTTCACACCAGTAAACCTCCCCGCCGCAGAGACGGCGGGGTATTTAAAAATATTAATAAACAATATCAAAATAATGAACTTATAGACTCCCTTACTACCTTCCCGGCAGCTTCACTCAAAGAAGGTCCTTCTGAACCAAAATGTCTGGTCCAGAAGTCAGGGCCGCCGGTTGTATGACGCACAGACCATATAATATTTCCTGATGGTGTGTCGATCAACCGCAAATGAATAGTCACCTCAGGATATGTAACAGAAATCCCCCTGCTTATTCCGAAGGATTCTACCGAACCCATCATTACTGTTTTTACATCAAGCGCTTTGCCGATATCCTGTATTTCAGACATTTTCAGTGAACCGACAGATTTGATCTTCAACTCCTTCAAAAGTCTCGTAACTTCTCCGGGCTCTGTTACCTCTATCCCTCTAATCAGAAGTTCCGTAATCACAAGCTTCCTGATCTTTTCATGAGCATGTTCATCTGCTGTAAAGTTTTCAAAAGGCATTGCGGCGATTTTCTTTATTGTGCCGGTGTCGGCTTTCAGCTTTGCAGCAACTCTTGGGCTGCATCCATATGCAAAAACAAACAAAAAGCATAGAGCATAGAGCACAGAGCATAGAGCTAATCCACCCACCCCACTCTTAGCTATCCTTACCATAATCTGCATGTCAGATATCCGCCAAACACATATGTCTCTTTCTTCGTATCATTTGTCTCGCGTGTATAGTTATAGGAGAACTGAAAATCAAGAAATCTTGTAATATGCCATATCAAATAGCCGCTAAAAGAATCGGTTAACGTTGTATCCGGCCTTGTATCTTTAAATGTATGCTGGTAATTAAAATTCATACGGACAGCAGGAAGAAACAACCAGTCTATCAAAATCCCTTCTGAGCTGGTTGTTTCATTATCCGTATCTGATACGGAAAAACTACCTGACAGGCTGAAAAACCTGCCCGGACGATATGTAAGCAACATCAATGCATCGTTCGTGCTCGAAGAACTGCTGCCCGAAGCGCTGCTCAATCCATACGTTAGGTTGGCCGAGACTTTTGAAGAGAGACGCGCATCAAGCGTTCCCCTGACATACCGTGTTGAGGAGCTGGTGTCTTCCGAAGTTGCTGAGTCCGCTGACCGACTGTTGGTCGCATATGTCCTGGAATCAGTATATCCTATATCAGCAATCATATTCACATCCCTGTAAAGTTTTGCCCCTACTGTCAGAAAATACAAACTGTTCATCGAGTGTTTTTCATTAAAATCAAAGGAATAAGTTCTGACAAAAGAGAGGTTCGTATCGAGCGTTGGAAGAGGAGATGAATTAAAGGCTAATGAGTATGTATCTGATCTGATATCTGTCTTTTCTTTGTTGTCAAATGCCTGATTCCTCTCAAACCTTGCTGTTGTTGCCAGATATCTCTGGATAAGCCACGTTGAAGATGCCCCGAAGTTTCTGGTTATATTGCTTTGAAGCATATTTCCGTTTTTCTGTATGGAATTCGTAAAGATGTTTGCAAAAGCGCCGCCGATTGAATTGATAACTGAAGCAGGGTTCTGGTCAGCCCTGTTCAGGAAATAATTAAGCCTGAAGGAAAGGACGGCTGAAGGCTTTATATTGGCATTAAAGCTGACGCCCTGGGTAAAGAATGTCGAAGTATCAGTGATTTTGCCTGACTGAGGTATAATATCAGCGCCATAAGCCTCCATCTCCGTGACAAATACATCATTTACAGACGATACCTCCATATTGATCGCCCTGAAAAAAAGACTGTTCTGGGGGGCTGCAAATTTGATTTCGTATCGGTAAACATTATTTACAATATCAAAAACATGTGCGTTTACAGTCAGGATATTTATCTCTGTCCATGTATTGGGCAGGTTATATTCACTCTTATAGACTTTCCAGTTTGACCTCTGTATTAGCTCTGTATCCGATGTGATATCCTTATTGACATAAATGTACAGTGTATCAACGGGTTTCGCTGACGAAAACAGCTGGATGCCTGTATTATGGAACTTCTTCCCGTTCTGACCTATATTAATTGTACCTGAAGTTGTTGTCGCCGGAATATTGTAAATATTATCGCTCAGTGTTATCGTTGCAGTTAATATATCCGCATCAGGTTCGAGCTGGGTACCCGATCCGTATATTCCCATTGAAGGCATCCGTTTGAATGAAACGCTTCCTGTCTGAGCGGCAAACTGCTCGATCTTGTTGCGGAAGTAATTTCCCTGATAACCTGCTGATGCATTGATCCTGCCGTCCCAAAAAGCTTTGCTATACCCGATGTTATACAAACCGTTGATGCTGTCGTTGATAGTTTTGGATATGATCTCCTTAGGAGTTTTGTCCTCATTGCGGGCGAGAGTGATGTTATATGAAAGCTTCATATGCCTGTACTGCACGTCATACCATGAACTTCCGGAGTATTTTGTGTTAGTGGCGTCGATTTTTTGGACGGGGAGATGATCATATTTGTTCTGCCGGTCAAACTGGAGTGAAAAAGAAGGCAATGCGCGGGGCGTCATGTTCAGACGGGAATAATAAAAGTCTGTGGTCTCCCTGCTGTTATCCGTCAGATTTGCAGTTGACCACTTCTCAAGACGCCGGTAACCGGCGTCAAAACCGCATATCGGGTTCCTCAAAAAAATATCGGCAGACGGTTCTATCGCCCTTTGGTACGTATTAACAGTATCGCCTTTTGAGTCCGTATTATGAGAATTAATGAGGGTTGACCTCAGATAAAGCTGATAAGAAATAATGGGGGTGACAGATTTGTCCAGGCGAAAGTAGTAGTTCTGATAAAGGTTGTCGGAAGCCTGTATTTTTTCGCCGTCTTCGAACTGTTTTGTATCTGTATAATTCATATTCAACCATGCACTGGGGCCCTCAGCAAAAGCATGAGAGCAAAAAAAAAGCGTAGAGCACAGAGCGTAGAGCGTAAAGCATAGAGCATAGAGCGTAGAGCATAGAGTTTCATACCCTTTGCTCTTAGCTCTTTGCTCTTTGCTCTTAGCTCTTTGCTCATTGCTCATTGTTGCTCTTTGCTCATAGCTTTAATCCCCGAATTAAAAAGGAAAAGCTGTTATGCCGTAAGGCTTTTTGCCTACCGGTATAGTCTTTTCCTCTCTCCTTGTTGTTTTATCTATTACCGACACATTATCAGAACCCCTGTTAACGACATATATCTTCCTGCCATCTGTGTCCAGGATAAAAGACCGCGGCAGACTCCCCACACCGATAGAACCTACAACAGGAGACACTGTTGTTCTCTGAGAACCGAAGGCCTCTGAGAAAGGTCTGATAATTGTTATTTCCCCGGGTTGCTCTTTAAGCAGATAGATCCTGTCAAGTTCAGGTTCGGCAATAATCCCTGTTACCGATCTGCCGACATTCGTTACAGCGCTTACAGCGCCTGTTTTATTCCCTCTGACAATCTGCATGATGTCAATAACGGAAAGATTTTCATAATTGTAATTTGCCACATAGACTTTAGCCCTTTGATAATCGACCGTCAGGGCAATTGGACTCCATTCGACATTGAGGTTAAATACCTGATCAGGTCTTTTGTTCAGGTTATCCATCCTGATCACGGACACATCCCTTGAATTCCTGTTTGCGACATAGACATTAAAAAACTTCTCGCGATAACCTCTCAAATCATTCAGATCATTGAAACTCAAAAACCTTGTTGCCGACAGGTTATCGGCCAGAGGATCGGCAGCGACAGCTATAGGACCTTCTCCTACATTGACTTTATCTATCTCCTGATAGGTAGATACGTCAATGACAGATACATTATTTGATCCATAATTTGTCACGAATATCATCTCTTTCTCAGGAGAGGGGCTCACAACAACTATGCCTTCAGGCTCTCTGCCGAACCTTATCGGGATTTCAACCTCCACCTTATTCGTTGTAGGATCAATGACTGATATGCTGTTAGAGCCCGAATTTGCCACATATACCCTTACATGCTCTTTCGTCCGGCTCGCTGCAATGCCTCTCGGCTTTTTTCCAACCAGTATTGTTGCGACTATCTCCCCTGATTGTCTGTTTATGACAGAAACATTATTTGAGCCTTCATTTGTTACATAGACAAGCAAAGCGCTCAGTTCAGGAACCTGGCCTTTTACAGTAAATACAGGATTAAAGAGGTATCCATCTGTAACCGAGGCATCTGCATCCCATTTTAAAAATAATGAGGTGTTCTGGCCTTTTCTCAACATAATGTCAATATCTACAAAATATTCCGGTTGCAGCGCCAGATTTGCCGCTTTGTCCTTTTTCTTCATTAATGCCTGCTTTATCATCAAACGCATCTTCTTGTACCTTCCCTCAGGCAGATACTTCTCGCTCAGTCTTATCTGACGGCCTGTCGCAGCGATTGAGTTTATGCTCACCGGTACACTCATGACTTCCCGGTATGTTCCGTCCTCTGCCATAATATTGACCGATAGAAGGTCAAAAGTAATATCAGATATAGTTTTATCAGGGCCGTTCAGAAGGATGGTTATCTGGCCGTCTGACCGTCCATATGAAATTTCAGGAGGCTCTCTGTGTTCCTGAACCGAACTGCAACCAATAAAAACAATAAACAGTAAACAGTAAACAGCATATTGCGACATTTTTTTGAAGATGATGCTATTCATTTATTTGAAACACCTGTATTCTGTTATTGAAAATATCTGCAACGAATATCCTGCCGGCAGAATCGACAGCAATATCCTTCGGGTGCTGAAACCACCCTTCTCCCCAGCCAAGGCCCCCGAATTCAGACAGGTATTTGCCGTCTTTACCATAAACAGACACTGTGTGGCGCATATAATCCACTACATACATCTTGCCCGTACGGTTATCAACAGCCACTGCCTGCGGCCGGCTTAACTTGCAGGTGCTTCCTCCCTTTTCTCCGAATTTAAACAGGAATTTCCTGTTCTCATCATATACATAAATATGCCCTTCTTCTTCACTGACTATATATATCCTGCCTGTTTCGTCCAATATCACATTATTTAATTTTACTTTCCTCTCCTCATCCTCTACAGTTAACAAGTCAAGAAATTTTCCATTGTTGTTTAGGATGACAATCCCAGGAAAATATGAAGAAGCCGCATATATATTCCCATTTTTATCAACAGCCATACGATAAGGCACAAACGACTCAGCGCCTTCGAACCCTTCTATATATATGTCATGTACCCATTTAAAACACACATTGTATACTGATATCCTGTGCCTCGGGATATCCTTTGTAGCGCTCTGGGCAATATACAGATTGCCCTCAGCATCTATAGTCAGTCCCTGCGGCGTTTCTATGTCATTTTTTCTGCTAAGCGTAAAGATTGGGAACAGGTCTTTAGTATAAATTATTATGCTGGTCTGATTAATAACGTAGAGCTCATTTCTGAAAGGTTCTGCATACACAAAAGAAGGGAATGCTAATTTATTGCCTTCCTCGTCTTCACTGATACTGTCATAATATTTTACAGGTATTTCATTCGATTCGGCTTTCAGTGTAAAAGGCAATAAAACAGCAAGG
>VGWX01000003.1 GCA_016873615.1 Nitrospira sp.
ATAACCCCGAGGACCCAAACTAAATATCTCAGAGAGGTAAGCAATTTTGCACACTATTTCAAGAAGTCGCCGGAGGAGCTTGGAGAGGAGGAAGTAAAGAAGTACCTTGTCCATTTGCTGGAGGACAGGAAATTATCCACTGGGACATACAAAAACTATGTGGCCGGGATCAAGTTTCTCTATAGAACAACCCTGAACCGCGGGGAGGTTGTCGAAAAGATCAAATATCCGAAGGCCAAGATAAAGCTTCCGGTGGTCCTGGATCTGTCTGAGGTGAGGACGATGCTTTCCGTCATGGAGAATCTCAAGCGCCGGGCTGTCTTGACGATCACCTATTCCGCAGGTCTCAGGGTCAGCGAGACGGCGCACCTTAAGGTAACCGATATCGACAGCAAGCGGATGATGGTGCGAGTGCGGCAGGGCAAAGGGGGCAAGGACCGCTACCCCATCCTGTCTAAGGCCACTCTTGAATGTCTAAGGGAATACTGGAGAGCGTATCGCCCGAAAGATTGGTTATTCGAAGGGCAGATCGAAGAGCCCACCGGATGCCTCTTCATCATCATCGCGCCATGCACGCCATCGAGGTATGCAGGACTGCTGCTCTTGGCGGACATAGGTATACTAAGACGGCTGTAAGTAAGGATACATTCTTACTAATGACCGTATTAGTAACATTGCTCCGCATCACAATATTCCTCCAAGAAACACATATTTCTCCTCGCATTGAACGCCTTGGCAATTTAGATAACCGTGTCATTCAAAGCGAAAGAAATACCTATGATCTGTCCTGCTTCGTTTGCTTGAATGGGGATTCAATAGATATCAAGAACTGATGATTTTGCGTATAACTGTGAGAACTTGCCGGGGAATGAATATTTCAGAAGAGCATTTTTTTATTGAAGGATTCATCGAAGCATAATCTGATATATCTGAGAAATCGAATCTTGCCTATCAGCCAAACAGAGGTTTTTATCCCCTGAAGTTTTACTTTACTCAAAGCTTGCAAACCTCGCCGGGTCTATTGTCCTTGCTACTTTTGACGGCAGGAAGCCCGCAAATATTGTGGTCAGAAACAGGATCAGCGTTACAACAGAAAGATATAAGAAAGGCACCTGGAAATGTATTTCCCAACCAAAGGAAATCTTATTAACAACGTATATTAAGATAAAACTCATAAGCGACCCGAGGAGACTCCCGAGAAAAATCCCCGTAATGCCTATAATCCCTGCTGAGAGAATAAGCGTCTCCTGTATCTGTTTCCAGCTTCCTCCCAGATAGCGTATGATGCTTATCTCTCTTTTCCGCTCAAACACAAGGGCTAAAAGGGTATTGATCACACCTATCAATGAAACAATAATCGATATAAACTCTATGGCATAGGTGATGGCAAAAGTTTTGTTGAAGATATCCAACACCTTGTCCCTCAATTCCTGATTATTCATGATCTCAAGAGAATAATCAGGCAAAAGGGTCGATCTTAATTTACTGATAAATGTATCCGGGGCAACCCCTTCCTTCAGATAGACACTGATCTGCGTTGCATCATCCAGCCCCCAGTACTTTTTCAGCCATTTCCTGTCTATATAAATAAATCCGGCAGTCGTTGAATAGCTTGAAAAGATATCATTAATCCTGAATGCCACATTGCCTGCCGGGGATTTCAGGTGGATCGTATCTCCCTTTTTCAGTCCATATTTAATGCTTAAATAATCAGAAATGCCTGCTATCTGCCCGTTTCCCTCCATCTCCTGCAGGACTTCTTCGTATCCTCTGTCGGAACACATCCTGCTCAGGTATTTTCTCTTTGTCCCGACATCGGCAAAGCCTGCTGTTACCTTCCTGCCGTTCAGGTCAAGCTGCATGGCCCTGAATTTATCGACTCCTGCTACCTCAGGAAAACTCTTCACTGTATCAATCACGTCCGCGGACATCGGATAAAAACAAAAATTTGCCTTGCAGGAAGCGGGCTTTATATATACATCTGCTGTTATATTCTTGTGTATCCATCCCTTCAGAGAATCCCTGAAAGAAAATATTAGCGTCAGGAATGCAATGATTAAAGCGCTGCTTATGGCAACACTCATTAAGGCCACAGAAAACCGGTAGATATTTCCTTTTATATCTCCGATGGTGATTTTCCCTGTTGCCCTGAATATTTTTTCAGAGGGTCTTCTGATAACCCATAAAATTGCGGTTAGATATGAAGGTGAAATGAATGTAAATCCGGTAATGATAAAGAGAATTCCTGCGTAAGCGAGGACCGGAAATTCAAATGGGGTATAGACATGGTCCATAAAGGATACGGTCGCTCCTGAAATGATGCAGATTATGCCTGCAAAAGAAAACCATTTATGATATCTCCTGTATCTGCCCTCAAATGAACCCTCCCTTGAACTCTCGTTCGGTCTGATTTTTGACGCCTCAAGAGCGGGTATGGCAGAAGCAAGGAGAGAGACAGACAGACCTAACAGCAAGGCCATAAAAGCATCATGCATTGTGATCGCATATTCGGATATGGATATTGTGCTGTACATCGTTGATATGGTCTTTTCAACGGCAATGACAGAAAAATATGCTGCAAGCTGGCCGAAGATGATACCGATCACCGAACCGATAAGACCTAAAAAAATGCCCTGAACGATGAATAGCAGGACAACTGTTTTTTTATCAGCACCGAGGCCCCTCATGATGCCTATCTCGGTCCTCCTCTTAACGACCGAGATAAACACTGTGTTGTAAAGCAGAAAAATCCCGACGAGAATAGCTATAAGGCTTATAAACTGAAGGTTATACCGGAATGATGCAACGAGCGACTTCTGGTTCCTGAAAATTTCTTCCTTCTTTTCGATCGACAGGTTTAAAGGAAGTTTTTTTTGTAATTCAGTGGTTGTCTTTTCATCTGATGCAAGATCAATCCTTGAAAGATATCCGCTCCTGTTGAAATATTCCTGAAAGTTGCCGATGTCCATGAAAACAGCGTTAGTGAGCAGTGATTCAGCATTAAGGATCTCAATGACCTTCAGTGGATACTCTTTATCATACACAAGGGCCCTGAACGTGTCCCCTTTTTTCAGGGAATATCTCTCGGAGAACTTTTTCGTTATCAGGACACCGTTGATCTCTTTCAAAAAATGTTCCATCCCGGTATGCTGAGAAAGAGACACCCTGAAATATCGGATTGCTTTCAGGGTCTGTACCCCCTGTATATCAATGGTATCCCTGAACGCCGGGATATAACCGAATGTCTTTAGAACCGGAAAACTGTTTTCTTCTGCGGAAGAGACATCTTTGTAAATTTTCTCATCGAAATCCGTGCCTGAAGTATCGAGGACTTCATAATTTGCATAAGGGTTAATCCCCTTGATATCAGACTCAAAGGAAGCTACAGCACGGTCAGAAGCTACCTTAACACCGGTAAAGAGGCCTATCCCAAGTGCTATGCCAAGAACCGACAGGAAAGTCAAGAATTTTTCCTGTCTTATATTCCGCACGATCAGGATCCTGACGAGTTTCAGAAAGTTCATTCAAAGACTACCCCGTCTTTTATCCTTACGATTCTATCCGCATATTCTGCAATATACGATTCATGGGTAACGAGAATAACTGTCTTATTCATCTCTTCAGTCAATTCCTGAACAAGATACATGATCTTCCTGCCGGTTTCGCTGTCAAGGCTCCCTGTCGGTTCATCCGCAAGAATAATCTCAGGTTCGTGTATCAGAGCCCGTGCGATCGCAACGCGCTGCTGCTCGCCACCCGATAGCTGGTAAGGGTATTTATCCTCTTTGCCGTCAAGATTAATCCGCTTTATCTGCTGAAAAACTTTTTCTCTGTCTTCTGACCCGTTGAGCAGCAGAGGCATGGATATATTCTCAAACACTGTAATATTCGGCAGAAGGTTAAAAAACTGGAATATAAAGCCTATCTTCTTCCTTCTGTAAAGGGTCAGTTTTTCATCTGTAAATACCGATATGTTTTCTCCATTTACGATGACCGCCCCTTTCTCCGGCCTGTCCATGCCACCTATGAGGTTCAGAAGCGTAGACTTCCCTGACCCTGAACTGCCCATGACCGAGATAAACTCCCCTTTTTGTATAATGAGATTTATCCCATTCAGGACCTTATGTCCTCCATAGTATTTCTCTACATTTTCAAGTTTTATCATCTCAATACCCGGTCATCTCAACATATGCCCTTCCATTTGCAGTCCCTTCAACCCTGCAGGTCCCTTCCCAATAATAGTTCCCGGTTGAATAATATGCCAGAACTTCCTGCTCTCTGATGAGAGGTATAATTTTTGCTGTTACCTTTTCAGATGGAATTCTTATCTCCCATTCTGATGGGTATTTCGCATTGGTTTTGGGGGATTTATAATGATCCATAACTGCAACTGAAAAATCGTCCTTTGAAAGATGTCTGTATGTACCGTCCGGATAAATAAAAGTGCCTGATGAATAGCGGTCGATTGAGCCATCCTTATTCCTGAGCATATACAGCATGATCTCCCTCTGATCATCAAGCTGTATCGAGAACCAGTCCCAGCCGGCCTGCTTTTTGCCCAATCCCCTTGAGGATATTTCTCTGTCAAACCAGCTCATTCCTTTCACCGTGAAGATGTTATTACCGATAGTAAGTTTCCCCTCTGTCTTTAAATGTGTATAAGAGAAATAGATAGAAGCTATGAGAGGAGACTCTTCTGATTTCCGTGAATATCCGTTTTCGCCATTCAGCACAACTGCCTTCTCAGGCACTAATTGCAGATCGATTGCCTTCTCTTTATCCGAGGCCTTCAGATGTATTTTCTCAACAGTTCCATCCGCAATATTATTACCGGTCCATATCCTGAGACGGCTATCCTCTGCGCCGGCAAAGCCATATGCTCCGCTATCCGTTTTATCAGAGAAATAAAATCTGTTTCCCTCAACATCTGAGACCGCAAAATGTGAGATGTAGATATTGTTTACTCCAAATTTGGATTTAAACTCCCTTTTCTGGAGATTGACAACAAAAAAAGTGAGTTCATAACCAAACTCCCTTCCAGCCTGATCAAACAGATGTCCGGTAAAATACCACCACTGAACCCGGTATCCCTTTTTGTAATAAAAATCCCGTGGGAATGCTATTTTGTAACCGCTTGTGACGTCAAGATACCCCTCGCTGCCGGCAAAAGACGGGCCTGCCAGCAGGCAAATAATAATAACCAGCATTTGCAAGCGAAGCATATATATAGTTTACAAGGTTTAAAGGTTTCTATGGTCTGCCTGTATCGTTTCTGTCTAAATTTTGTCGAGGTCCGGCGAAACTCACGCCAAGGCAGCACGGCTTTATTCTCAAAGCTACATGGAAAAAAACGCAACCCACAGTCTGACTGCAGTGAAATAAGCGCATAAAAAAACGTTTTTAAAACTCTTCATGATCAGAATCCATTGCTATTTCAAGATGTTTTTTGGATAATGAATAATCATGAAAAAAGTCATCCCGGAATTATTTTTGCAAAAGGCAAACGAATGTAAAGACAAAATAGCCTTTAATTATTTTAAAGATGAATGGAAAACCATCACCTACGAAAAACTACTTGCCAATGTAAAGTCCATTGCATCATATCTCATAACAACCGGAATAAAGAAAGGGGACAGGATTGCTATTGTCTCTGAGAACCGGCCGGAATGGAGCACAGCATATTTTGCACTTTCATTGGCCGGAGGGATTGGTGTTCCTATGGATGTCCAGCTCGGTCCGGATGAAATAAGAAACCTCCTTGCTGACTCAGAAACAAAGGTCATCTTTTACAGTTCAAAAACAGAAGAAAACGTTGCAAAGGCAATAATGCAGAACGCTTCTTTGCAGGTTGATCGAATAAATTTTGACTCTTCTGCTTTCAATAAATGCTTGCTGACACCTGATACCGGCGGATTTCCCGATATTTTTGAAGAAGACCTTGCCTCGATCATTTATACCTCGGGCACAACAGGAAAGCCCAAAGGAGTTATGCTGACCCACAAGAACTTCTGCTCTGATGCAGAGGCGCTCATAGCGGCAGGTATACTATCTCACGATGACAGCGTCATAGGTGTCCTCCCCCTGCATCACACCTATCCGTTCCTGGGGAACTGTATCCTTCCGTTATTTCTCGGTATCCCTGTATCATTTCCCCCGAGTCTGAAAGGCCCTGACCTTATGGCAACCATGAGAGATTTCGGAGTAACCCTGCTTGTCAGCGTGCCGCAATTACTTGAACTGATCCGTAACGGTATTTTTAACAAGATCAGGCAGCTGCCGGGACCTTTGCCGAAAATAATGTTCAGGATTCTGAATATCTCAGGAAATCTGAGGCGCAAATATGATATTAACCTCGGCAAGGTTATCTTCAAATCAGTCCATAAATCCCTCGGTGAGAAGTTCAGGTTCTCTGCCTGTGGAGGCGCAAAGCTGGACCCGCAGGTGATGAAAGACCTTGAAGCCCTTGGTTTGACAATACTCGAAGGGTACGGGCTTACCGAGACCTCGCCGGTTGTTGCTTTTAATCCAATAGAAAAAAGAAAACCGGGATCTGTTGGAAGGGTATTGCCTTCAGCGGAAATAAAAATAACAGATCCTGCGACCAGCAAAGAATTGCAGATAATGCATGAGGGCGAGATTCTCATCAAAGGGCCTATGGTTATGAGTGGATATTATAAGAATCCGGAGGCTACGGAGCAGGTGTTGGAAAATGGATGGTTCCATAGCGGCGATCTTGGCTATATTGATCATGACGGCTATCTCTTCATAACCGGCAGGATAAAAGAAGTAATTGTCCTGAGCTCGGGCAAGAACATCTATCCTGATGAGGTAGAAAAGCAGTATCTGAAAATACAACTGATAAAAGAGATATGCGTAATGGGCATTGAGGAGAAAGGGATGATCGATTCTATTCAGGCGGTTGTCGTGCCTGATTTTGAATACGCAAAAAAGAATCAGATCGCTAATCTCCAGGAAGCCTTAAAATGGGAAGTGAACAGTATATCTGCTCTCCTTCCGTCATACATGAGGCTGAAAGGATACACTCTGTATCCCGAACCTCTGCCAAGAACCCCGCTCGGAAAGCTCAGAAGGTTTTTGGTAAAAGACCTGATCAAAGTTAAAAGTGAAAAGTTAAAAGTTAAAAGTGAAGACAAGGGCATTGTTCAGGATGAAATTGGCAGGAAGGTTATCGAATGCATTAAGCCATTATTGAAAGAAGCGATCCCTGTTCAGGCAGCAGACAATCTTGAGCTTGATCTCGGGCTTGATTCACTGGCGAAAATTGAACTTGTTGTTTCACTCGAAAAGGTTTTTTCTATGAAACTTCCTGAAACCTTAACTGCAGAAGCACAGACGGTTGAGGAATTAATTGCAAGGATTAAAGAATATGGCACAGGTGGAATCAGCGCCATTGAAAAGAAACCTGCATGGAAAGACATTTTAACAACTGAGCTTTCTTTAGATGACAGGGGAAAAGTTGGGTTTCATCACAACGTCCTTGAGCGGTTGATTATATTTACGGGTTTGTACATAGTAAAGATCATCTCGAAGATATTTTTCAGCCTGAAAACCGAGGGACTCGAGAATATTCCTGAAAAAGGCCCGTATATCATCACACCCAACCACGCCAGCTTTCTCGACGCCTTTGTTGTTGTTGCCGGAATGCCGGCAAAATCATTCGATAGTTTATATACACTGGGCATTCAAAAATACTTTACCGGCAGATTAGGAGAGTCATTTGCAAAGCTTGCCAATGTTATACCAATTGACCAGGAAATGTATCTCAATAAAGCGCTCCAGATGTCATCCCATGTATTGAGAAACGGAAAGTCGCTTCTGGTTTTTCCTGAAGGCGGCAGGTCTTTTGACGGGGGTATCATTGAGTTCAAGAAGGGAGTGGGCATACTTTCAACCGAGCTGAATATACCTTTAATTCCTGTTTATATCAAAGGTTCATTTGAGGCCCTCCCGAGAGCTGCAAAATGGCCGAAATACAGTGAGATTAAGGTAAGTTTTGGAAAACCCCTGTATCCATCTGATGTGGATATGTCTCAGAAACCGGACGGATTAGACGAATATCAATTCTTTGTGAATGAACTACGAAAAAGAGTCGAAGGCTTAAAAGAATTGTAGTAGAGCGTTTCGGTCAGACAGGTCCTGAACTACGTAATCCGCACCTGCTTCAATAAGATCATTATATGAATATGGACCCGTTGCCACAGCGATACACATTGCTCCATAGATATGTGCACACTCGACATCACGGGGGGTGTCTCCAACTATTATGCAGTTGTCAGGTTCTATCTTTTGCTGAAATAATTCCTCAAAACGTTTTAAAGCAATCGGCAAAAGATTGTTTCTGTCTTCATCATCACTGCCGAAAGCGCCTGCAGGGAAATATTCATTCAGTCTGAATGGTTCGAGCTTGATCCTCGCACCCTGTTCAATATTTCCGGTGAGAAGCCCCAATCCCAAATTTTGCAAAGGCTTCAGTTCTTTTAACGCTTCATAGATTCCCGGCTTAACATGTTTCCTGTCATTATTTATTTCTCTCCTGAGGTAATTCAGATAAGCTTTAATAACAGCATCAATAGTTCCACTGGCTGAGAGGCCATGTTTTATTATGCCTTCCTTAATAATCTGTGTATCTGTTTTACCGGCCATGCTTATACCATGAAAGCCGTTTTCAATAGAAAACAAATCTTTTAACGCAAGGTCGAGCGAACGCACTCCTGCCCCGCCTGAATCAATCAATGTCCCGTCAATATCAAAAAGCACCAATCGCATGAATTATTTTAACCTGAACATTCCATGAATATACAGCCTCTAAATGCGCCTCTCTCAATCGCCTTTTTCGAGTTCCTTCAGAAAAGTGTCGTTGCACATGAGATCAAGAATTATTTTGGAAACACTCTTCATGATATCTGAAACCATTTCTCCTCTTTCTGTTTTAGCGAGGTCATTATATATAACCATGGAATTAAGAAAAACAGCGGTTTCCCATGAACGCTTGATAAAGTCCCGCCTTTGGTCGGTCACTTTTTGCTGCCGGAGGAAATTGCGCAGGACGTCGGCATCCATATTGATAAAAACATCAACTCCAGCTCCATTGCCGCTCGGAACAACTTTGGCAATATCTGTTCCGTCCCAGGTTGTACCATCTTCTTTTTTGATGTCGTCCCATGTCCTGGAACCTGTGCGCTTATTCTTATAGACCAAAATCGGTTCCGGCAATTTATAATCTTTTCTTTTTGGCGGTTTCGGCACATGTGGCGGTAATGTTTCAGGCTCAGCCTCCGGCAGATATTCGATCTCAAATTCAACAGACAGGGGGTCATTGTAGGGTCTTGTCAGCAAAGCAATGATTTTTCTGACAGCGCCTACCCGTGCTGTTTTTGAGGGGATAATTTTTACCGTAATCTTTCCATTCCACAAATGATAAGATTTCATGACATCCGGATAGACTATAAGAGTTCCCCTGTCAGTTTCCCTGCTGAAATAGTCATTTGATGCATCTGTCTCGAATACTACCCTTGAATAAGCATTAATCGGCATCTGCTTTCTCTCAGGGCCGATTATTTTAAAATACGTTGGAATTCTCTTGCCTTCAAACTCTTTTCTGTCTGTTATACCGGCTTCATTTGTGTCTTTAATGTTGCCCCCAACCCCCAGATAATGCAGAATTGTCCGGTTCTTTTTAATTAATTTGGAGACAACACCTTCCAGGAACTTCACATCTTTTGGGTTTTTTGTGATCTGCTGTTCCCGCCGGTACTGATTCAATTGTTTCAGCCCCTCGTGCCTGCTGAGTTCTTCTGCCAATATAAATTCAATTTCTTTGGATATCTCCGTATCCCGCATGCGGTCTCTTGAGGGCATAAAAATCTTTTCCCTTATATTCGTATCGACATCAGTGCAGTCGATATGCACCAGCATATAATCAGACAGGTAATGGAGATTTGCCTTTGTCCTGAGAAAAGAACGGCCGATGGCAGCATGTGTCTGGCCGTTAATGGTGAAAAATATGGATTCACCTGCCGAGGCAAATTCATCCTTGACCGTCCCTTCTTTGAAAACAGTCACTTCTATAGTCCGTTTGCCGAATTTCCCGAGTTCAGCGATAATCGGGATAATCGGCGGGCAATTATCCTCAATGCTTTGGCTATCGTTCTTCAGGATTCTTATCCTGTTGCCCACAAGAATTTTTGAAGGGCTGTGGCCTTTGAATTTCCGGGTTTCGTGTAATGTTATGGGAAGAACCGGATAATGCAAAACCCTGTTCAGTTCCCGCCATAAGTCCAGTGTGATCTGGGAGGGATTTGGCAGGTAATAATTGTAGAGTTTAATATATGTTCCTGATTCAAGGGATTCATTCTCGGGAAGGATTGATAAGGATTCTCCTGCAAAAGATATGATTTGGCCGTCATCACCAACAAAATATTCGTACCAGGAATTCTTGTATTCAGTGCTTGTTGCAAGGTGCAGTCTTACCAGCGTAAAGCCCCATTTGTCCTGCTGCCCCTTTTTCAGCAATTCCGGGGTCTTCCTTGAAAGAATGAGTTGATAATTGTATTCGCCGCAATTCGGCAATACACCGCTTCCACCCATATTGTATTTCCCCTGCACAAAAAGGATTTTATTCTTATTGCCTCTGTGCAGAGAGAGAAAGGTATCTTCAAAATCATCAGGATGCTGTCCTTCACCTTTATCGGCAATGATTACACTCGGCCTTTTCTTCTCTCCTTCTGCAATGATTTGAATATTCCCGGCAAGGTTTCTTCTTTCTTTGTTCGCAAGGTCTGAAAAATCTCCGCTCTGCAAACCGAAGAATACCTCTATTGCTTCCTTCATTGCTTTTGGGGCCTGTTTGCTTTCCGGCGCAATGCCCCTCAGTTTACATTCCTTGAGAAGTAAGGCGTCAATCGAATTGATAGGTTTTTCGGCGAGGGCAGCTACGGAATTCTTTGCCTGATTGTTGATCGTATTGAAATTGCTCTCATACCCGCCGTAGGGTTTCCAGTTCTTTTCGTTTGCCAGAAGTGGATCTGAATCAATAATCTTCCTGACCTCGCTTTCAGACCAGGCGCTGACAAGCTGCATTAAAAGATTTTTAGAAAATGGTTCATCCATTAACGTTGTTTTCACCTTAATATGCAACCTCTTTCCAGCAAAAAGTTTTCGAGTTGGAGAATGAGGGCTTCTTCAATATCTTTTAGGGTCATATGCCCAGTTTTGTAATTATACCTTGCTTGATTCTCCGTTGTATCTCGACGTTGATTTTCTTTTTCCCATTTTTAATGATATTCAATTTTTCTAATGAGAATATTGCCTTTTTTAAAATTTGCTGAGTCCTCGGATGATGTAAAATTTTTATACACCAAGACAGGCAAAGTGTCATCTTTTTTTATGAAGTTGTGCATGTTATTATTCTGCTAACGGGCCGGGAATTGAACGACATACATATTTCAATTGTCTTTTTCTTGACTCAGTAAATGCCTCTTTTATTAATAGTAATCATCACCATTATATCAGGTATTAGTGTTTAGTTCAGGAAGGAAGGTTAGTCATGTTCAAATCAAGATACTTCGCGAGGTTCTATTAATAACTTGACTCCGTCTATGATATCTGCAATCTTCAATTTGGATAATGACCCGATTTTCTCGACAAGGTCTGTTTTGTCTACTGTCGCAATCTGAGATATATTAACAACGCTATCTTTGGTCAGATTGCCTTCCTCCTTCCCGATCAACACATTCCCCGGTGCCTTTACACGCTTTAGATTTGACGTTAAAGCACATACGACCACAGAAGCTATCTTGCTCTCATTGAACACGTTGTTTTGGATAACAACGCAGGGATGTCTATAACCCGGCGCCGACCCTTTAGGTTCACCAAAATCAATCCAGAAGATGTCTCCTTGCTTTATATTCAACTAAGCTTCCTTCGAAATCCTTTTTGCAAAATGTCTCTTGCTTTTCTGCCTGAATGATCTTTCTTCCAAAGACTCTTCATCGGAATATGCCGTATTAAGCGCAGATAGGAGTTTCTGAGACTTCAAATTATCCAAGTAATGCTTTATGGCAGTAACAAAGACTTCACTTCTTGACCAATTATGGTCCTTTGCTAACCTGTCAACTTCCTCGAAAATATCATCTGGAACAGATATCGCTGTTTTCATACTTTAAGTATACTCAAATAGCATACCTGCGTCAATACCTTAAACATTT
Organism: Nitrospira sp.; assembly: GCA_016873615.1. Taxonomy (GTDB): domain Bacteria; phylum Nitrospirota; class Thermodesulfovibrionia; order Thermodesulfovibrionales; family SM23-35; genus VGWX01. Next base: position 12,228 of record VGWX01000003.1, read on the forward strand.
TACTAACCCGGATTATTCATAAAATTGGTAACAACAACTGAGGATAGAGTATTTGAGCGGATTTTTTTGCAGATAGTCAAATACAGTATGTGAAAATATAGAGGCAAAAGCCTCGCAGGGAGGAACGACTGAGAATGAGCGAGAATACTCTATTCTTAGTTCAATCAGAAAAGTTGAGATAATCTCAGTTAATAATCTTTGTATTTTGCAACGGTCGGGTTAACTTTAAACTTCAGCAAAGGGCGGTTTGATGTTGTATTCCTTATCAAGGCTGTAGGCCATAATTACCGCTTTATCTATATCTTCATAGGGAAAGTCTGGCGTGCTGAGAACAAGGTGCGGGGCTTTGTCATCAAATTTCAGGCCGAATTCATTGCTTTTTTCATAAAGGATTGTTCCCGGCAGCACATGAAGAATACTGAAGACGATTGTGGTCGGTTTCAAATCTATTAACGTCCTGGCGGAGTTCACAAATTTAAAGAAATTATCACCGGGCAGGCCGATAATGAGATCAGTCGTTACTTCTATTCCGTTGTCCTCCAGCAGTCTCAGTCCTTTTGCAAACTTATCGGCTTTGTAGAAACGGTTCACCTTTTTCAGAGTGTCCTCATTTACTGTCTGAGGCCCTGTCTCTATGCTCCTGACATTTGCTTTCCTGAAAAGCGCTACGGTTACTTCATCAACGAACTCGACAATGATCTCAACAGTGCGCAACTCGGTCCCGAAACGGCTGGCGCTGGAGATCATATCCACTATTTTTGCCAGCCGGTCCTTTCTGAAATTGAATACTGTATCAACAAAGTGGAAACTCCTGATCTCCGGATGACTCAGGATAAAATCTATCTCCTTTCTTACTCTCTCTTCAGGGAAGAAACGCAGTTTTGGCAGATTCTTGCCTTCAAAACAATAATGGCATCTGAAAATGCATCCGCGGTAAGTCTCTATATAGGTCACTTTGTCTCTCGGTGTAATGATTCCTTCAAGATAGGGTGAAGGAATTTTGCTCAGGTCCTCAATAGGAGCCCTGTCAGGATTACTGAGGATGTTCCCGTTTATCCTGCAGCTAACACCCTCTGTTTCCTCGATGCTGCCATTGCCCAGGTAAACCTTCAGCAACTCTGTGAACGTAATTTCTCCTTCTCCTTTAATAACAGCATCTATATAAGGATGCTCTCTCAAATACTTGGGGCCGATTGGTCCTACCTCCGGTCCTCCAAGGATTATCTTTATATGAGGATGAATCGTTCTGATTATTCTTGCGGTGTCCAGAACTTTCTCTATGTTCCAGCAGTAACAGGAGAATCCGAGGATGTCCGGTTTTGTCTGGGAAAGGTAATAGATCACCTGCTGAACATTAAGCATCTCAGTATCAAAGTCAACAATTTCTATATCCGCTTTTTCACGAATGAGATTATCTTTCAATGCATAGGCTTTCAGGTATCCCAAGGCAAGGGAGAAATGGTTCGCCCAGTTAAAGGAAATCAGGATAACCTTCTTTTTATTCATAATAATGTCCTGATATCCTGAAAATATTTGCTTTCCATCACAGGTGAAAATTCCTTATCTCCAAAGCGGTCTGCATATCCGGTTTCTACCCCGGGACAGAGGTCTTTATAAATGCACTGGATACAACAATTATGGTGTTGAAAAGTTCTTGCATAAATTGTATTCAAACCTGCCAGGATTTCGCCTATATGCTGCTCCAGTCCCTGCATGATACAGAAAGGGATACCTTCGGTCTGAACCCAGATGCGATTGAAGATGCTTATGTTGATAGCGTTGTTAATATGTGGGAGAGCCTGTTGAAATGACAGTCTGCTGTCGTGAAAAGATAGTATTATCCGGTTGATACTAAAATTCAGCGCGGTAGATACACAATTTTCAAGGTCTGGATGGTTTTCCTTGCAAACAGGTATGCGGACACAGACAAATCTGTCTTCTGAAAGTCCTGCAAGGTTTTCCAGACCTCTGACAGTCTCGCGGAAACTGCCCGATGACTGTGTCAGATGATCATGCAGAGAGGGATTTGATCCCCATAAGGTGATTTCGAAAAGATTGCACCCTGCCTTCATGATCTGGCCCAGGAATTGAATATCTGAAAACGCCCTCCCATTAGTTAATATCTTGAGCCTTTTGTAGCCATCCCGTCTAGCTTCCCGGATTATCTCAGGGAGATCACTTCTTAAGGTCGGATCTCCGCCATAGAGCGCAACATTTTCTTCAGGGTTCTCTTTTAAAGATGAAAGGATAGAACTTAAATCAGTCTTTGAGGAATCTTTTTCTCTGATCGAACAGTGGAGGCATTTATTGTTGCAGGGGCTATTACCGAGAAATATTTCTTTATATTTCAGCAAGATTAACCTTTAGAAAATTTTGGAAAGAACAAGATATCAAATACTAATAATACATATATAAAGAAATGCTGGTACATGTTGAATTATACCATAACCGGAAAAGGCGCTAAATTGAATAAGATCAAAAGAATCCTTTATAGTAAAAAGATGTTCAAAGACCGTGATTATGACATAGTTGTTATTGGAGCGGGGCATGCAGGTTGTGAGGCTGCGCTCGCATCCGCACGCATGGGCTTCTCCGCCTGTCTTTTCACGATAAACCTTGACACGATTGGGCAGATGTCCTGCAATCCTGCTATAGGCGGGCTTGCGAAAGGGCATCTTGTAAGGGAGATAGACGCACTTGGCGGCGAGATGGCAAAGGTGACTGATAAGGCAGGCATACAGTTCAGGATGCTGAATATGAGCAAGGGGCCTGCTGTTTGGTCTCTTCGGGCGCAGGCAGACAGGGTTTTATACCGGATAGCAATGAGAAATGTTATCGAATCTCAAAAGAACCTTGATGTAAAGCAGGCTTTGATTGACAAGATAGTCGTTGAGGACAAAAAAGTAAAAGGAATTCTCACCTCCCTCGGTATTTTTTATGGAGCACGGGCTGTTATTGTTACAACGGGGACATTCCTTAAGGGATTGATACATATCGGGCTTGAGCATTTTTCAGCCGGTCGGGCCGGGGAATTTCCATCCATAGGGCTTTCAGACAGCTTGAGAGAATTGGGATTCAAGATGGGCCGGCTCAAAACAGGAACTCCTCCGAGGATTGACGCAAAAACGATCGACTTTTCAAAGACAGAGGCACAGTATGGAGATGATCCACCCATACCGTTTTCACATAGCACAGAGAAGATCACGAACCCACAACTCCCCTGCTATATTACCTACACAAACCAGGAAACCCATAAAATAATACTTGATAACCTTGACCGTTCGCCTATGTACAGCGGCAAGATCAAAGGTATTGGGGCGCGATATTGCCCATCAATCGAGGATAAGGTTGTCCGGTTCGCAGAGCGTGAACGACACCAGGTCTTCCTTGAGCCGGAAGGGCTTGAGACAAAGGAGTACTATGCGAATGGAATACCGACAAGCCTTCCATATGATGTTCAGGTAATGTTCGTAAGGACTATCCCTGGCCTTGAGGAGACGGAAATCATGAGACCTGCATATGCGATAGAGTATGACTTTGTATTTCCTACCCAGCTAAAGCACAGTCTGGAGACGAAGCTAATCGATGGGCTTTTTCTGGCCGGACAGATCAACGGGACATCAGGGTATGAAGAGGCTGCTGCGCAGGGGATTATGGCAGGGATAAATGCATCCCTGAAACTCCGGGTACAGGAACCCCTTGTCTTTGGAAGGCATGAGGCATATACAGGGGTTCTTATTGATGACCTTGTTACCAAAGGAACCAGTGAGCCCTACCGGATGTTCACATCAAGGGCTGAGTACCGGCTCCTTTTACGGCACGACAATGCTGATCTGCGTCTGATGGATAAAGGATATGAAATCGGACTTCTTGATTATCCTGTTTACCAGAGATTTCTCAAAAAGAGAGGATCGATTCAGGAAGAGCTTGAACGACTGAAAAAGACGCGGATGAAATATGATGACCCTAATAAATCAGAGACATTGGAGCAGCTTTTGAAAAGGCCCGAGATAACATATAAATTTATAGATGAACATTCGCCTTCTGATAAATCCCTCTCTGATGAAATAAAAAGACAGGTTCAGATACAGGTCAAATATGAGGGCTACATTAACCAGCAGATGCAGATGGCAGAAAGGCTTAAGAAGATAGAGGGGAAGAAGATACCCCAGAATTTCGATTATACCTCAGTGAACGGCCTTTCACGGGAGGTTTTAAGCAAGCTGCAGGAAGTGAAACCTGCAAACCTTGGACAGGCGAGCAGAATCCCCGGCATAACCCCGGCTGCTATTTCGCTCCTGATGGTGGCTATAGAGAGATTGAAAAGAGAAGGTGATAAAAGAGCTTCTTAAAGAGGGTCTTTCTGAATTAGGACTGATTCCAGCCGAAGAACAGATAAATGCTTTTATAATTTACCTGTCCGAACTCAAGAGGTGGAATAAGGCATACAATCTTACAGGCATAAAAAAAGACGAAGACATTGTCATCAAACACTTCCTCGATTCGTTGCTTTATCTGAAAGCCATGCCCACCGGTGAGTTAAGGGTAGCCGATGTTGGAAGTGGCGCAGGGTTTCCAGGAATACCGATAAAAATAATCCTGCCAGACATAGAAATGTATCTCATAGAACCAACTGGGAAAAAATCTATCTTTCTCAGATATATCATAAGACAGCTTGATTTTAAAAAAACAGAGGTATTAGAAAAGAGGATTGAGGAGGTTAATGTACATCAGGAATTAGCATTACCTGTGGACATCGCAGTTACACGGGCATTATTCGATATAAAAGATTTCATCAAAAAGGCGTCTCATATTGTTAAAAAAGGCGGAACTATTATTCTGAATAAAGGTCCAAAAGTGAAAGAAGAGTTAAATATACTCAGGGATGTGAAGCATGAGATTTTGACTATTAAACTGCCTTTGTCTGATATAAACCGGCATATAGTGATAGTGCGTATATAAAAGAAAAGATTTTTAACCCTGTCTCAACAATTTTGCATGGCCTTCGGCTATTACAGTATTATCCGTCTTTTTGACAATCGCTGATGTCTCGATAATTTTTTTATTCATTTTCAAAATCATTGCCTCGACAAGTGCTTTTTCTCCGGCCATAAGCGGGGCCTTGAATCTCACTGTAATCTCTGCTGTAACAGCAGGCATGCCCTGCATTAGAGCAGCCTTAATCATTGCTTCGTCAAGGAGTGTGGAGATCAATCCACCATGGATTATATCTTTATATCCCTGATGGACCTTCTGCAGAGTAAATTCTGTCCGTACCTTCCCATCCTGAAGAGAAAACCTGAGATGAAGACCGGAGGGGTTCTGCTCTCCGCAGACAAAACAGTAATGGTCGTCTTTCAGGGTATTTTTCATTCAGGGAAATGAAGAATTTACAATGAAAATTATTTGTTCATCATTTCAAGAAAGTCTTTGTTGCCCTTTGTGCCCATGAGTTTTCCAAGGAGGAATTCCATGCTCTCAACAGTACTCAGAGGGTTAAGAACCTTCCTGAGTATCCACATCTTGTTGAGCACATCCTTTTCTACAAGAAGCTCCTCTTTTCTTGTGCCTGAACCGTTGATGTCAATGGTCGGGAATATCCTCTTGTCAACAAGTTTTCTATCGAGGTGAAGCTCCATGTTTCCGGTTCCCTTAAATTCTTCAAAAATAACATCGTCCATCCTGCTGCCTGTATCCACAAGCGCAGTGGCTAATATGGTCAGACTGCCTCCGGTTTCTATATTTCTGGCGGTACCGAAAAATCGTTTTGGCCTTTGGAGTGCATTTGAGTCAAGACCACCGGAGAGGACTTTTCCACTGGCAGGGATAACAGCATTATATGCCCTGGCAAGCCTTGTTATACTGTCAAGGAGGATTACAACATTCCTCTTGCATTCGACAAGACGTTTTGCCCGCTCAATGACCATTTCCGACACCTGGCAGTGCCTCTGAGGCGGCTCATCAAATGTTGAGCTTATTATCTCTGCTGTAGGCACCTGCCGCTTCCAGTCTGTAACTTCCTCCGGCCTTTCATCAATCAGTAGTATCATGAGATGAATATCGCGATGATTTTTCTTGATGGCCTTGGCAATCGACTGAAGAAGCATAGTCTTTCCAGTCCTGGGAGCAGCAACAATCATTCCTCTCTGCCCCATTCCAATTGGCGTTATCAGGTCCATTACCCTGGTGGAATAATCACTCGCATCATATTCGAGCTTTATCTTTTCGGTTGGGTAGTAGGGAATAAGGTTATCAAATAAGGGCCTGTTTATATTTTCTTCCGGAGATTCGTGGTTGATTGCCTCAACTTTCAGGAGGGCGAAATAGCGCTCGCTCTCTTTTGGCGGCCGTATCTGCCCTGATACGAGGTCACCGGTTCTCAGGTTAAACCGCCGTATCTGTGAGGGTGAAACATAGATATCATCAGGGCCTGGAAGATAACTGTAGTCAGGCGATCGTAAAAAACCGAACCCGTCAGGCAGAATTTCGAGGACTCCTGCTGAAAACACATATCCTGTTTTTTCTGTCTGTGCCTGGAGGATAGCAAATATGAGGTCCTGTTTCCTCATACTGCTTGCACCCTCAACGTTGAGTTCTCTTGCTACCTCTGTTAATTCATCAATCGTTTTTTCCTTAAGTTCGGAAATAGAGATATTATCCGTCATCACATTCTTTTTGGGATTTTCCATTATTAAACTCCTATTGGATTTTACTTATATGGCTATATGGTGGTTTTCTTAATAACCCGGTAGGACTTTGCCTATCCAGGGAGGTTCATTCGATTTTTACACGAAGAAATATGTCTTGTTCCTAACATACTAAAAGACAAATGAATTTGTCAATACCGGTTTTTTAAGTGCCGGTTTTTATTAAATGTTGATTTGAATTTAACCATACTCGCATGATAAGATACTAAAATTCTTTTCCCGGATCCTATAGAGATAAAATGGCTAAAATAATACCTTTCAGGGGAATTCTTTATAATGTTTCCAAGGTTTCTATGGAAGATGTCATGGCTCCTCCATATGATATTATTACGCCCGAATATCGGGAAGCCCTCTATATGCAAAGCTCCTATAATATCGTAAAGATAGACTTCGGCAAAGAAGAAACCGGAGATAATGAAACCGAAAATAAATATACGAGAGCCAGAGGATACCTCGATGCATGGATAAAAGAAGGCATGTTCATCCGTAGCGAGAAACCTTCATTGTATGTATACGAGATGTCCTATACGATACATGATCTAAAAAAACGCCTTTTAGGATTCCTCTGTCTTGTTAAACTCGAAGAGCTCGGCAAAGGCAGCATCTATCCACATGAATGCACTCACTCCAAACCGAAACAGGACAGGCTGAACCTTTTGAGGTCCTGTCGGGCAAACACGAGTCCCATCTTCTCACTTTATAAAAGTCAGGAGGGAGGGATATCGAATGTTCTCTCAAAGATATTCGGGACTAAACCGTATATAGAGTCAGCATACATATCCGGAGATACACATCGTCTCTGGCAGATCGATGATACAAATGATATAGAGATAATAAAAAAGGAACTTGAAGACAAAGCGATTTTTATTGCAGACGGACATCACAGATATGAAACTGCCTTTGAATTCTACAAGGAAATGTCAGCTAAGGATGCCTCAACAACTGACGGGCCTTTTGATCATGTCCTCATGTTCCTTGCCAACATGCTCGATGAGGGGATAACAATACTTCCAACACACAGGCTATTAAAGGAAATCCCTAAAGACCTGAACAGAATGCTTTCCGAATATTTTGATATAACCCCTGTACATAATGATTTTGATATAAGGAAAGCCTTATCCGGCAAAAGCCGCGTCTTTGGTTTTTTCCGGAAGGGAAGCGATATATGGCATATCCTTGCCTATAAAGGCGGCAACTTATCAGAAATCCATCCTGACTTAAGAGATATAAACGTAATTATCCTGCATGAACTGGTGCTGAAAAAAATATTGCATACATCTGAAATTGGGTATGAGATGGATGTCAACAGGGCATTGGATAAAGTTAAAAGCGGGGAGTTCAGCGCAGCCTTTTTCCTCAATCCAACAAAGGTAGAGGATGTTGAAAAATCAGCCCTTTCCTCGGTAAGGATGCCGCCAAAGTCAACGTATTTTTATCCAAAACTCTTAACCGGACTTGTTATAAATAAGTGGTAAAGTTGAAGGCCCCCCCTTGCGACAAGACTATAGGGTACAACAAATTTAAGATTCTCAAATTTTTAGATTATAATTGAAATAAAAAAGGGAGGTATTTATGCCATTACGTGTTGCAATAAACGGATTTGGAAGGATAGGAAGAAACTTTCTGCGGACAAGCTGGGGTTATAACGAGTTGGAGATTGTTGCCATCAATGATCTTACAGATGCAAAAACCCTCGCCCATTTACTGAAGTATGATTCTGTTCACGGCATCTTTAATGCCGATGTAAAAACAGGCAATGAAAACATTGCCGTTGTTGGAAAAGAAATAAAGGTATTTGCAGTCACTGAGCCTGAAAAACTCCCGTGGAAAGACCTTCGCATAGATATTGTAATCGAGTCCACCGGAAGGTTTGTAGACAAACCGTCTGCTGCAAAACACCTGGATGCTGGAGCAAAGTGGGTCATTATTTCAGCGCCTGCAAAAGAACCTGATGCAACAATATGCATGGGTGTGAATGAAGAGATATTAGACCCTGCAAAGCACCAGATTATTTCCAATGCATCATGCACAACAAACTGCCTTGCGCCTGTTGCAAAAGTCCTGCATACTGAATTCGGCATGATAAGAGGTTTGATGACAACAATACACTCCTATACCAATGACCAGAGGATACTCGATCTTCCCCACAAGGACCTGAGAAGGGCAAGGGCAGCCGCCCTGAATATGATTCCTACAACAACCGGGGCAGCAAAAGCTGTTGGAATAGTTCTGCCTGAACTGAAGGGCAAGCTAAATGGAATGGCTATAAGAGTTCCTACCCCGAATGTTTCAATTGTAGATCTTGTTGCAGAGCTGGGAAGGGATGTTACAGCAGAAGAAGTTAATGCTGCTCTTAAAAAAGCGTCTGAAGGTCCTATGAAGGGCATTCTCCAGTACTCGGAAGAACCTTTGGTGTCTACTGATCTTAATGGAAATCCACACTCATCAGTCGTAGATGCAACCTTAACAATGGTTATGGAAGGAAAAATGGCAAAGGTCTACGCCTGGTACGATAATGAATGGGGGTACAGTTCACGACTCAGGGACCTTGCGCTCTATATAAACAAGAGGATGTAACTATGAAGAAGGATATAATTGAGCCTTTTCAGAATAAGGATATTTTTAACAAACTAACCATTGAAGACCTTGATACTAAGGGCAAAAAGGTATTTATCCGGGCTGATTTCAATGTTCCGCTGGATGATAATCTTATGATCACCGATGACAGGAGGATACGCTCAACCCTTCCTACAATAAATTATGCAATTGATGAGGGAGCCAAAGTTATTCTCTCCTCACACCTCGGAAGACCAAAAGGCAAGGTCGACCCGAGGCTCAGCCTTGCTCCTGTTGCAAAAAGGCTTAAGAGGCTTCTGAATAAAGAAGTCATCTTTGCCCCTGACTGTATTGGCAGTCAGGTTGAAGGTCTTGTCTCAAAGATGAGAGATGGTGATGTCATGATCCTTGAAAATCTCAGGTACCATCCCGGAGAGGAAAATAACGATGAGGAATTCGCACGCTCTTTAGCGAAACTGGCTGATTTCTATGTGAATGATGCGTTTGGGGCAGCACACAGGGCGCATGCATCAATTGTCGGGATAACAAAATTTCTTCCTTCTGCAGCCGGGTTTCTTCTGAAGAAAGAGATCGAATACCTGAAGGGAGCTATTGATAATCCTGTAAAACCTTTTATTGCCATCCTCGGCGGCGCAAAAGTTTCCGGCAAGATCGGAGTTCTTGAGCATCTTGTAGGCCATGTTGACAAAGTACTGGTTGGGGGCGGTATGGCTTTTACATTTATAAAGGCTATGGGGTACGAGATCGGCGACTCCCTTGTTGAGGACGGGATGCTGGAGACAGCAGAGAGGATACGCAAGAAATTAATAGAAAATGGAATAAAGTTTTATTTGCCGGTAGATTGTGTGATTGCACAAAGCATTGACCCGGGTGCAGTAATCAAGATTGTTCCGACGCTCGAGATTCCTCAAGGATGGAAGGCGCTCGACATTGGCCCTGCCTCTGTCAAACTCTTCACAATTGCATTGCAGGATGCAAAAACCATTCTCTGGAATGGACCAATGGGTATGTTCGAAATTGATTTGTTTTCAAGGGGCACATTCGACATCGCCCGTGCAGTCTCGGACGCATATGCCCTCACCATTGTTGGTGGCGGGGATACCGACCTTGCAGTAAACAGGGCCGGCGTATCTAACACAATATCTTTCATATCAACAGGTGGAGGGGCATCTCTTCAGCTGCTCGAGGGAAAAGAACTGCCTGGTATCGCAGCCTTAACAAACAGAGCAGACTGATACTATTAATGAGATATCAAGTTTTTATTGTCTCGTAATACTCGGTATCAGCTGTAGAGACTGAAGAAACCTTATGCGGTAATTTTTTGTTCTCATGAGACAGGATTCCTCTCTTCATCTCCACAACAGAAGGATTTTTACACTCAAATTGCTTTATGAGATATGAGGCTGCCACTTCCGGTTTTATGATATCGCCGCAGGTAAAGATATCAACGGCAGCATAACCATACTCAGGCCATGTATGAATCGTGAGATGGGATTCTGCTATTACAACAACGCCACTGATACCAAAGGGATTAAATTCATGGAAGGAAATATCTACTATGGTTGCCTTGGCCTCTTTAGCCGCCGAGACCAGTGCATTTCTGACCTTTTCGAGGCTCTTTAGAATTTCCGGGCTGCAATCCCGCAATTCTATTAATAGATGAGTTCCTAATGCATTCAATTCTCGACCCCCCTTCTAAACTACAATATTTTACTTATTAGAAATAAAAAGATAACGAAAATATAAATGAGTTGTCAAGAAAAAATTATTTCCTGCCCAAATTTTTTTAGACATTTCTTTAAAAGTTTCCTTAGAAACCCCGGAAATAATTGAGATTGCTTCGTCGTTTCACTCCTCGCAATGACGCCTTATTTACACAAGCATATATAGCTATCACCTATCAGCTTTTTCACTTATCGCCAGCTTCTGCACAAGGTCTTTTACCTGAGAGGTAAGCTTAGTGAGTTTTAAAGAGAAATATAGATTAATCAATAGCAAAAACACAAAGCCAAAGATAAAGAGAGTTGTTGTAGGCGTCCTTGCTCCGATAAGGCGCGTAAGCCACTCAAGGAGGTCATACCAGAGAATAAGGACAATAATCCCGAAACCTGTCAGTAGCCAGAGGAATGAATATTCTTCCGCAAGTTTTCTTCTTCTTACCAGTTCTATAATGACTAAAAACAGACCTGCGCCTATTATCAGGGCAAATATTTTTTGTTGAACAGTCATTGTCTTTACTCCTTTCTAAGAAGTGTAACAAAAATAGAAAGCATCATTTTAAAGATATAATACAGCGGGTTAAGAATCCCGCCATGCATAGACCTCTTTTTGGCATTATGCATTATAACAGGAACTTCTTTAAACCTGAACCCCTGTCTGTGTAACATTATAATTACGTCTGCATCAGGATAATCCACAGGATAGGCAGCGCTTGCATAAAACTCCATCACCTTTTTGTTCAATGCCTGAAAACCAGAGGTGGAATCTGTTATCCTTCTTCCGGTTAAGACTAATGTTATGATGCCGAAAAAGTACATTCCCATCCTTCTCACAAATGGCGCCTTGTAGTTTCCTTTATCAAGGAATCTTGAACCTATTACAACGTCAACCTTATCAGCAATCACTGGTTCAATAAGTGTTTTGATTGACATTGGATCATGCTGACCGTCAGCATCCATCTGAACAGCAAATCTATATCCCCTTTTCAATGAATACTTGAAGCCTGTCTGAAGCGCTGCACCATAACCAAGGTTAAAGGGGAGTTCCACTACTGTCGCACCTGCCTCGCTTGCCTCATTAACAGTATTGTCTGTTGAGCCATCGCTGACAACAATAATATCCGCATCCGAAACCTTTTTTATGCCGGCAATCGTAGCGGCAACTCTTCCAGTTTCGTTATAAGCCGGGATTATTATGGCAAAATTATGTAACTCATAGCTCATAGCTCATAGCCCTTCATAAAGCTTAATGTATTCTTTTGCTATCCTGTCAATCGAAAAACTTTCTACAATTCTTCTCCTTGCCTCAGCTCCTAATCTCTGCCTTAACTCAGCATCCTTTAACAATCTAATCATGGCAGATGATAAGTCTAATACATTACCTGGCTCAAAAAGGACGCCTGATTTGCCGTCTTCCACAACATCAACTACTCCTCCAATCTTAGATGCAATAACAGGAAGCCCGCATGACATTGCCTCAAGAAGTGAATTAGGAAGACCTTCCTGAAGAGATGGGAGAACATAAAGATCAACTCTCCGAAGATAATCAGGAACATTGTTAACATGACCTGCAAATGTCACTCTATCAGATATACCTAAATCTTTTGCCTTCATTTTAAGGGAGGCTTTCATCGGACCATTTCCAAGAATGATGAGGTGACCATGGGGAAAGGTTTCACTAACATCCTTCCATGCCTCTAACAGAATATCCGCTCCCTTACGTTTGTCGAGCGCTCCAGTAAAGATTACTGTTTTATCAGTCGTTTCTTTTTTGCGATCCGGATAAAAAATGGAAATGTCAACAAAGTTTGGAATACGATATATACGGCTCCGCTCATAGCCATCAGTAAGAAGCCCTTCTTTAATCTCCTCACTGATAGCAACAAAGGCATCTACACTTCTTAAAATATGAATAAAAAATTTTCCTAAAAACCCGTATCTTCCGTAAAAAGAGCCAGCTTCGATACCCAATTTTGCTGAAGAAACCTTTGAAATAACTTTCTTTTTAAAAAATTTCAAGAAGGGAATCGTTATCAAAAGAGGGATACTGGCTCCGTGAAAATGAACTAAGTCATATTCTTTTCTTTTTTTAATCAGGGTGCTCAATAGATTTAGTGAAAAAGTTACGGAGGTCATTAAATTAGAAAGCGTTTTTTTTTCTATTCTGTAAACAGAGGGTCTAAATGCCCACAACTTAATGCTTTTAACCTCAGGACTAAAAGATGGTACCCCTTTTAATTTTCTTGTAATAACGAAAAAATTAATTCCTCTCTTATTCAGCTCTTCTGTTAAACTAACAGCCTGCCTTCCAATACCTCCTAATTCCGGATGATACACCGGACATACGATACAAACCCTCATCTCCGGAGTCCCTACTGTTTTCTTGCTACTATTAAACAATGCAGACTGATTAACCAAAGATAAAATGGCAGATTCTTCTTTGAGATAATTTTTAACCCCATAGAGTCTAAAAGTCTCTTTATCTCTTTTGGAGTCCACTGTTTCATATGACCAGCATCATAAAAGGCTTCCTTAAATTTAAGGGTTAGGAGACGAGCTAATTTAAATACACTATCATGTGGAAAAAGTAAGATCAACTTACCACCTTTTTTAAGAACTCTTTTTATCTCCTTTATGGCCAATCCCGCGTAATCAAGATGTTCGATCACCTCTATAAAAAGAACACAATCAACAGAGTAATCATCCAGCGGCAATTCATATACATTTCCAGCATATACCTCTAAGCCATGCTTTTTGCATATACTTACATTTTCAGGAGAAGGGTCTACTCCAAATACTTTTACATCGGGTAACCTTTGGATTATCTTTTCCATCAAAATCCCTTCACCACATCCAATATCAACAATTATTTCTTCATCTCTTATAGATTTTAAGATTTCATTATCCCTGTAATCCCAATACCATCGACCTATGCCACCCTTCTGGTATTGTTCTCTCTGATATATCATGCCCTCTTTAGGGAGGTTTACATCAACAGGCATAATATGTTCCCCACCTAACCATTTCCATCTATAAACATCACTTGCCATAGTTCGAGCATGAGAAGATTCCAGATGTGATTCTGCCAGTTCCATCTGTTAGAGGTATGTTCATCAAGAATTTTTTTTACTGCCTCCTTTTTGAAGTAGCCCCTCTGCACTGCCCTATCGCTGAGTAATGTATCATATGCCATTTCTTTCAGTTCATTCCTGAACCAGTGGTCTATAGGCACCCCGAATCCCATTTTCTCTCTAAATAACACCTCATCAGGCAGTATCCCTTTCAGTGCTTCCTTGAGAATATACTTCGTTGTTTTTCCTCTGAGTTTCAATTCTGAAGGGATTCTTGCAATAAATTCCATGAACTGGTGATCGAGGAACGGAGAGCGTGCTTCCAGTGAATTTGCCATAGACGCAACATCCACCTTCACAAGCAGGTCATCAGGCAGATACATCATCACATCTGCATAAAGCGTCCTGTCAAGAAAATCATCAGCTTCAGCCTCTCTGTATTTATCGAAAATAAGGTCGAATGAATCCGAAGAAGAAACACGCAACGAAAAATCATCCGTATATAACTCATTCTTCATCTCTGTTGTAAAGTGGCACAGCCAGTGAGCGTTCCTCATCTCAGGCGATTTTGTATATTCCTGCAAAAATCGTTTAAGCCTCCAGAAAAAATTATCCGGATTTTTGCCGTGAGGGAAGGCTTGAATAAGGGCTCCAAGGGAGTTAGCAGCGAAAACTGGCAGAAATCTGTGAAGACGTCCTGAGAGTTTATTTGCAGCATACCGTCCATATCCTGCAAAGTTCTCGTCACCTCCGTCGCCATTAAGTATAACCGTTACCTGCTCCCTTGCAAGTTTAGAGACATAATATGTCGGGATAGCAGAGGAGTCAGCAAAAGGTTCGTTATAATGCCATACAAGTTTATCAATCACTTCAAGAGCTTTTGGTTCAACAATAAATTCAGTGTGATCAGTCTTAAACCTTTCAGCAACCATTCTTGCATATCTCAGCTCATTATATGCTTCCTCTTTGAACCCTATGGAGAATGTCTTAACCGGCTCACTCATCAGGCCGGACATCAGAGCAACTGTTGCGCTCGAATCCACCCCTCCACTTAAAAATGCGCCAAGCGGCACGTCGCTGATGAGCCTGATCCTTACCGCCTCCCTGAGCCGCGCGATGATCTCATTTTTCAAATCCTCTTCACTGAGACTGAGTTTGGGCAGATAGGAAAGTTTCCAGTACCGGTTTAGCTCTATTTTACCGTTTGCTAAAGTGAGAGAATGTGCAGGCGGCAGCTTCTTTATGCCTTCAAATGCAGTCCACGGAGACGGCACGTCCTGATATGTGAGATAATGATGTATAGCTATATAGTCCGGCTTTCTCAGAAAATTGCAGTCCTGCAGAATTGATTTTATTTCTGAGGCAAAAACAAAAGTATTCTGATAGTGAAAGTAATATAAAGGTTTTTTACCCACCCTATCTCTTGCAAGAAACAAAGACCTTTTATTTTCGTCCCAGATTGCAAATGCAAACATTCCTCTCAAGTATTTGAGGCATTCAATGCCATGCTCTTCGTATAGATGAATAATCGTTTCGGTGTCGCTTCTTGAGCGAAAAATATGTCCTTTTTTTATTAAGTCATCCCTGAGTTCTATGAAGTTATATATTTCACCGTTATATACAATCCATAAAGTCCCATTCTCATTCGTCATTGGTTGGTGAGCAAGAGGAGAGAGGTCAATAATGGAAAGTCTTCTATGGCCAAGTCCGACATTTTTTTTAAGATATATGCCTTCATCATCTGGCCCGCGATGGGAAAGGCAAGACGTCATTTTTTTGAGAAGGGTTTCATCAACAGGCTTATTGTTGAAGTTTATCTTTCCGCAGATTCCGCACATACTTTATGAATAATCCTTTCATACTCTTTTATAACCTTATCCGCCCTGAAATATTCAGCCCTTATCCTGCCAGCTTCGCCGATTCTCGCTCTTAACTCTTCATCCAGCAAAAGTTTTTTTATCGCTTCTGAAAGAACCTTTTCATTGGCAGGAGGCACCAATATTCCGTTGACGCCGTCTGTTACTATTTCTTCAGGTCCGGTCGGACAGCGAGTGGCAATTGAAGGGACTCCCAGAGCCAATGCCTCCAAAAGGACATTTGGCAAACCCTCATAGAGCGATGAGAGGGTAAAGATGGTGGATCTGCTCAAATATTTATAAGGGTTCTTCTGGAAACCGAGAAAGGCCACCCTATCTGCGACATTTAAGTCTACGGCCAATCGTCTCAGGTTGTCATCTTCCGGACCTTTCCCAAGTATTATCAGGCGGCAATTTATGCCTTCGGATGTCAGGGTATGGATAGCCTTGATGAGGTACGAAAAACCCTTCTGCAGTGTCAGCCGCCCTATGCCGATAATAATGGGGATTTCCTCTTCAAACCATATATGATCGACTTCCTCTTCCCCAAGTCTCGTTACCCTTTGTATCTCCAATGGATTATAAATAACCTCAATCTTTTCAGGGTGTATATGAAACAATTCTCTTAATTGCTGCCCCATAGCTTCAGCATTAACAATAATAGTTTCTGCCTTCGGATAGAAAAAACGTATAGTATTTCTGCGCAAAAATTCTTCCATGAGGCCTTCATAGGAAGCTGACAGACCATATCTTTCGCTTACCAAAACCCCACACTTAATCCCACTAAATAACCTCGCCAATAAGACAACAAGATTTGTATACCACATAAAACTCAAAATGGCGTCCGGTTGATCCTTTCTCAATATCTTCGCAAACCTGATCACAAAATCAGGGGCAGAAAACCCATATAACATATATTTACTCTTTTTCATTCTCAGCGCATCTACAGTAATATCCGGCGGGAGATCAGAAAGAAGTTCGCCTTCTCTTTCAAATAATATTAAGCTTATTTCAAACTTATTCCTGTCCAGATTTTTCAGAATCTGAAGCATTACTCTCTCGGCCCCGCCCCCCCCCATAGAGGGAATTACAACAAAGACTTTTCTCAACTCTTTCTTCCCTTCATGCAGATCTGGCCAAGACTCCCTTCCTTATCCTCCTGAAAGAGCTCAATACCAGAAAAACCTTCGTCCCTGAACCACTTGAAGACCTCCGGCCATGTGTGTTTCCACTGATATTTAGGGGTGTACCAGTCAAAAGTATCCAGCCATCGCCATCGTCTTTTCGGCCAATTTGCTGTAGGCAGTAGAAATTGCGCTGCCTTTCCGAAAAAAGGGATCTTGTGAATATAATAAAGTGGCATCGCGACAGAGGATAAATAATACATACATTTTATCGGGAGTTTTGTGGTTATCTTTCTCCAGATATCACTGAAGTAATGATAATGCCCGTGGGCGTATATAAATACTGCAAATTCCCCGCTTTTTTTCAGATAAGGTACCACTGCCTTAAATGCCTTCTCTGTATCAGGTGTATGGTGAAGCACCCCTATTGAATATGCATGATCAAAATACTCCTTCTTAAAAGGCAAATGAAATATGTCGGCATGGATTATGTGAACATTTTTTCTCTTACCGATATTTTTAAATGCTACATCAACTGCGTAACTCAGGTCTACACCGATTACTTCTCCATCCCATCTCGATGCTACATCTGCGAACCTTCCGGCACCTACACCGGCGTCGAGGATTAACCTTCCTCTGATATCCTCTGGTTTCCACCCTGTTTTCCATCCGAAGGTATTTTCCGATGCATCCGTATTGTTCAAAATGTCCATCTGCACATCGTGAAACTTATTCCATTCAAAACTGAAGGTGTCAACATACTTGTCCGTTTCCACAAACCGAGGAATAAAATTCCTTATGGGGAATATACTGCTGCACCCGCGGCAGGACAGTATACCCTCTTTTATATCTGAACCCTCGGAAAATTGTTCCTTTAACTCAAGGGCTGACCCGCAGCCGGGACATACAAGCATCTCTATCAGGCTTGGTTTCATTTTTCTTCTATGTTTGCCTACAAAATGAATTCAAAGTAAGTGGCTTAGCCACAGAAATTCCTGATACATGATTCGCATTCACTTAAAGGCTTTGGCAATTGAGAACCATGTAGTAATGACTTTCTAATGGCTTGATATTCAGGTCCATACCAGGTATCTGCAAACTTATTTACCGAAGTCGCATAACCTAGTTTCGTCCTTTGGCTCCTGCAGCAGGCATAGATTTCTCCATCCAACCCTATTTCAACATATTGAATGGGAGCAGCACACAGATAATCTGGATGACTATTTAATTTCCCATTCGGCACCGGCCAACTACACCAAATGTTTTCATACCGATTCGACAAACAATTCATTTCTTTTTTCCTGGATTTATGAATCAATTCACCATCCATAATCAAATCCGGGGTATCGGAATTTTTTTCTATCCAACTGATTAATACTTTCCTCTGCGAAGTAAACTCATCATCATCGGGCCTCATTTCGATAGGATTTACTATATTGTCTATAGGGTCATACCGATGAAAGTGAACTTCATATATCCCAATTTCATGAGCCCATTTCATTATGTCTAACATTTCTGATAAAGTGCGCTTTGTTACAGTAGGATAAAGGCCAACTTCTATTTTTTGGGGATTTGCTTTTTTCATCAATTCGCGCATCGCCCTATCAACTTTTTCCCAGTTTGCACCTACTCGGAGCTGATTGAAAACCTCGCCGGTGGCATCTATTGAAAAATTAAGTCTGCCGCACTGGGAACATAGCATGTCTATAATCTTAGGTGTTAATAAAGTAGCGTTGGACTGCAATCTTATCCTGCAGCCATAATCTTTTATCGTTGATAATACTTCCCCGATATGGGGATAAAGCAATGGTTCGCCATAGCTGTTTAGTTCTACTGTCGTTATCAACGGGAAAAGGGTTTTAGCTACCTTTCTGAATACATCTATGTCCATTGACCTGCGGGGGATTTTATGATAATCAAGGTAATGTTGACTACCACAAATCGTACATCTCAGATTACATCTGTTTGTGAGTCCAATGTTTATTAAAAAGGGAGGGGATATTTTCTCCTCTCCCTTTTTAATAAAATAGTCTGCTTCAGGATGCAATTTCCAAACTTTTATTAACCCTCTCTTTGAATACAGCGCATATGCCTTTCTGGCAAGACTGCTTTTACTTAAAACGAATCTCGAGAAATTGTATAACAAAGGATTTCTTTTAATGATGTTTATAAGCATTTTCATGGTAATTATATCTCTATGAATTTTTCAACTGCCAAACACTCCGAAGTTTTTAGTTTATCCTTCAATTTATAATGTCATAAAAATTGCTTTAAAACTATTCAGCCGCTGGCTTGGTACAAAGTATGTGAACCATATCAGTTAATAAATCCTTTTTCGAATACTGCGGAAAATGTCTGATAATGTCGTCTGTAAGACGGCTGCGCCCCGTCTCCTCTTTCGATTCATCAAATAGACATTGCTCAATATGAAACATACTCCGGACAATTTCTATCAGTTCGTGAATCCGAATAAAGTTCAGATAGTCCATATCGGATCCGTCGTTCGGAATAAAACTGAGAAGATGATTCCAATCAGCCACAAATCTCATCTTTTCGTCCCCAGGGTCATATTCACTGACAAACTTTGGTGCCTGATGGTGACCAGCCCAGCTGTAGTAATTGTGGTGGGCTATAAAAAGTTTTCCTCCCGGCACAAGCAAATCGGATATCTTCTTAAATGCTTCCTTCGGGCGCTTAAAATGTTCACTCACTGATAACAGAAAAATTCCGTCAAAGGAAGATTCCGGCAATATTGTGGTAAGGATATCTTCGTTGTACAAGTAAATGTTTTCAAATGAACCAATGAATTCGCGCAACGACATCTCTGCTCTTTTATAAGCATCCTGCCAATTTTGAGCTGAAAACTGGTTATAATTATATATCCTGTGGTCTTCAAAATCCCTAAATGGGTCAATGCCGGTATAGGAGATTGCCCCGCGCCCCAAAAAGAACGGGGCGTACCAACAGTGTCCGCACCCCACTTCCAGTATTCGCTTACCCCTTAAACCGATATGGTCATCGACGTCATCTGCTGTGAATTGTCCGCATTCCAATACTAACCGAAGAGTCTCTTTAACAAGCGCCGCCTGTTCCGCAGTTACATCCTTCTTAATGAATCTCAACGCTTCTGAAATATATGACTCCATTTGATGCAATCTATAGTTTTTTAAATATGATTCGCTTATTCTTCTTGCAAGACCGCTTTTGCTCACGACGAATCGCGAGAGATTGTACAACAGAGGATTCCTTTTGATTATACTTATAAGCATCCCTTCATTCTTTCTCCTGCATTATTCTAACGTTGTACATCTGAAACTTAGAAATAATTACTGGTGGAGTATGATATATCCCCTATTTTCCCAGGTAGTAATACCACCCGCAATCCTTAAATCCTCCACATTTTTGTATCTCAAAAATGCGGCACCTCTAAGCCGGGAGAGAAAATCAGTCAGATATGCCTCTTCGATGAATGATTAAGGGATAAATTTAACGACATTAAATCCCGCATCTTCAAGCATCATCTGATAGGCGGTTTGGCGAATGCGGTTACCATCGGCGTAATAAAATCTATTAAATAACCCTGCAGCAAACCCGCTCCTCTTCATTTTTTACCTCTCGTTAATAAATTATTAAATAGTCCTATATACTTCTCTGCAACAGTTCCTATAGTAAAATCTATGTCAATCTTTTCCTTTGCATTTTTGCCAAGCCTATTGCTAAATGCATCATCACTAAGTATTTTAAGAATGTTTTCCTTCAGACCTGTTATGTCGTTTATATCCAGCAGTATTCCATTGATACCGTTATCTATAATCTCAGGATTTGAACTAACATTTGTAGTAATGACAGGAAGCCCAGTTGCCATGGCCTCCAGAATAACATTAGACATTCCTTCAGACAGGGAAGGATGCACCAGAAGATCCGATGCCCTAAGATATTCATTTACATTGTTAACAGTTCCCAGCAGGGATATATTTACATCAGCCATGTTCTTGATTTTCCCATTGTCAGGTCCGTCCCCTATTATGACGAGATGCGTGTCCGCATAAATCTTCTGAACTTCCTTGAATACCTCTATTAACAAGTGCGCTCTTTTTTGCGAATCAAGTCTTCCCACAAAGGCAATAATTCTTTTATCAGGAAGAGACAGGTTCATCTTCAATTCTTTCTTCTCGTCAATGCCGCATGCCGGATAGAACAGCGAGGTATCAACCCCGTTTGGAATCCCTATAATTTTACCGCTGTTAAATCCCGCCTCCCTGAGTTCAGACTCTATCTCTTTGCTAAGGCTGACATAAGCATCAGCCCATTTTGCAAATCTTTTTGTAAGTGAGACAAGAGGAAGTTTCCTGAACATAGCAATATCTCCGCAACAGCCGCCGCCAGCGAGTTTTATGGCAAAAGGTTTATTCAGGAGTTTTCCCGCCAGCGCTGCAATACCGCCGCCGCTAAACAGCTGGACCCCATATATTATCTGATATCTCTTCCGAAGCAGAAAGAGCAGAAGCAGAAAAAGTGAATATAAAATCGGACGAACTAATATCCCCCATTCCTTCACAGGAATTCTGTATATATCAATGCCATCCTCATTTTTTTTATACCATGGGAACGAATGGGAACCTTCAATCTTCCGCACAAAAATATTAGAGACGATTGTCACATTTATACCTTTCTCCGCGAGCTTTTTCCCGAGGCTCCGCGCCTGCCTTTCCATCCCCCCTGGTGAGTCGACATTACATACGAGAATACAAATAGCCAAATTGTGCATCACTTATTTTTTCCTGCCTCTCATACACATTGGGAAATCAAAAACCTTGATTTTTGTGAATCCGCAATCTTTATTAATATTTTTAAATACCCCACAGTCTCTGCTGTGGGGTATCCAAATAATTCCCTCCCCCTTGAGGGGGGAGGGTTAGGGAGAGGGTGTTTGATGAAGATGTTTTCGGGCACCCTCCCCTTAATCCCCTCCCCTCAAGGGAGGGGAGACTTTGGGATACCCCGCCGTCTCTGCGGCGGGGAGGTTCATTGAGATATTTTATGCCAAACTAATTCAATGCGATTGGCAATACTCCAATACATAACGAACTTAAATAAAACTAAACTTCTTGGATAGGCAAACAAAAATTTCACAATATGACCGGCAATCTTAATATAGCTCTCACCTTGATCCCTGCACCCCCACGAACTAATAATGAGCTTTTTAATGGCTTCTCTAATAACAGGTTCATAGTTTCTGTGCATATGATCGTCATGGTACATTGGCTTCAAAAACTGCAAGTCACTCATAACACGATATAAAAAAGGCGCTGATGACCAACTTCCTCCAGCGTGGGCACGATATGCGCCAAAGTTTTCATTAATACAGAATAATACGCCGTGCAACGTGATAAGAAGATCGATGGCACTATGTCTGCTATTTCGTGCAAACCAGTCCGGTGGATTAATGAGTATCTCTCTTCTGAAGAACAAGGTATTGCTTGGTGAAATGCCAAAGGGGACAATATCTTCAGTCCTGATTTCAGCTTTTGCTCTCATTTTGTGGAAAGAGAAATAATCATCAGATACGACTTGCCCTTTATCATCAACAACGATTGAATTTGAAAAACAACCTGCAATTTCAGGTCTGCTTTCGAGTAAATCGACCTGCTTTTGCAGTTTATATGGCGATATCCAGTAGTCATCGCCTTCAAAGTATGCGATATATTTCGCTGATGGCGCAGCCATTAAATCCATCCAATTTTGTGCGGCCCCAACGTTTTTTTCCTGCAAAATAAGTTTAATTAACTCTGGATATTTATCTTTATACTCTAATACTATTTCTCTTGTGCCATCTGTTGAAAAATCGTCAGCAATTATAAGTTCCCAAGTAAAATTTACCTTCTGCATCAAAACACCATCTATGGCTTCTCTGATGTATTTGGCATGATTATAGGTAATCAAACAGACTGAAAGTAGCGGCTCACTCATTCTTTTTTTCCCTTTTCACACATTATGAATATACTCGAACATAAATAGGGACATTTATCGCGCCTGAGATTGCCAGATTTGAATCCTCTGTTTCTTATAGGGGTAAGTGGCCACTCCGCAATACCGGTAACCCAATGGAAACGTTGCCAATTGCTGCGGCAGCGGAGGAATAACCCCACCGTCTGTCATTTGAAGAGCCAACACAGCTGAATGTAATCTCTCTGATCGCACCCGCTCAAGGACAAACTGCGCTTTGCCCTGTTGTTAAGCCATTGGAGTTAACACTGGGCCAGCTTGTAGTTTTAACGCCACTCCAGTAATGTTATACAAACCAATGAAAGGCGCTCCCGGCGCTATGTCACACTCATTGACCGCCGCTCTCATTTCCGTAAGAAATCTGTAAGTTCCGGCATCAATCTTTGATGACATTTACAGGTTTCCACAAACTATACTTCACACGGCGACTAACTACTGTCCCAACTTCTTCATACCCATTTGGAAAATTAAGCCCTCTGCTGGTAAGCAAAGATTCCACATATACTGGTTCGACATTTAAAAGAACAAAAGCATTTTTCAGTCTTTTAATATCGGCATATTGCAGTGCTAACCTGCTGTAGTCCACTGCCCCTTGACGACCTACCAGGAATGTTGGATGCCCCGGAGATCTTCCACCCATGGCATACACCAAGCCGGGAATAAAACTTATTGCAATAATATCACCGCCTGGCTGAAAGCCATTGGCTTTGGCGATTGAAGAAAGCTCTTGCACGAGTTGATGCGTTTGCATGTCCAGCTTCAGGGTTCTTGTCGGGAACCCCACTGCGGTTGCCTCCACCTGCTGGAATAAATCTGTCTTGATAAATAGTTGTGGGTCATAAATGTACCCCTGAATAATTTGACTTGCGGTAAACGCCCCGATGGACAAAATACCAAACAACCGAATCCAAGGATTATCGCGTTCACTAACCGTGAAAAAAATAAGCACCAGTAGAATCGCGCCAAACCAGGTAGCGGCAAAACATAACGGAACATTGTAGAGGGGATTTGACGTGCCAACGGATCCGGCAATGGGCAAAGCAACTAATAATCCAAGGACAAGCATCATGTTTATGTATATGTTTTTTGGGGGGAGGTATATGCCGCTATGCCTTGATTTATACAATAAGTTGAAAATCCAGATCATCAGAAGCAGCAAAATCCAAGCAAAATGAAAAGCCATGTAAAAAGGAATCGATCCATCAGCGGGGTTTCGTTCGTCAATTAATACTCCTGCTTTCACCGATAAAAGCACCGCGCTCAGCATCACAATAAATACTATAAGCGAATTGGCTGTATCGCTTAATTTTCGACTGTTTCCTCTCAGAATATAAAATGGATAGACGGTACAAATTATTAAATAACACGGCCAATATATTTTAATGGCTGAATAAACAAAAAAAGATAGATCCTTAACATAAGCGATATATTTGGTTTGTGGAGTGTGCGCCCCGAAAGTCTGATATAGTCCCCATCCTTCTTTAAACATTTTCCACCAAGTTTGAGGAGACTGTATAAAAAGAAAGTGCCCCGAAACCCAGGCAGAGATGCCAGCTAAAACAGCAGCCATTAATATGATTTTTTGACGACGATCAATGCCACTCCATAAAACAATAACTAATAAAAAAAGAGCAAGGAAGGAGACGCCCGCCGGGAATTTAGTAAAGTAGGATAAACCTATACCCAGCCCTCCGAAAGCAAAAGCGAAAATGATTGATTTTATATTTTTCTGCCAGTTTCCGATTTGTGCAAATCCCCACAATATGGCCCCGGCAGAAATGCTTATGGCTACTCCAATCAGTGTGTTGTAGTTGGGAGTCATATAAAACCACTGATAAAGCAATAATGCGCCCAACTCTATAAAAAATAGCGAATACAATTGAAAATACTTTACAGTTTTCGCTTTGTGATAAAACTCAAAAAGGAACTTATTAAATCCTAGCCAAAATACAAATGTAGAGAGACAAACCAGAATCACTACCAAAAGCCTGAATCCCACGGGATCGAAATTTGCCATTCGGAATAAATAGCCGGTATAAATATATATAGAAGAAACATTCTGTTGGATTTCATCAGGATAACGGGCCGCCAAGAGATATACCCCCTCGTCACTCAGGCCTAAACATCTGTCTGCCCCCCAAAAAATAGTCGCAATTGAACAGAAAAGCATCAAGCCCAAAATAGCAAGCAAAATAAAGTCGGCATGATATTTATAAGGATTGTTCGGTTGTTGATTATTCATGATAATAAGTTTGCCTCCCTAAAATGCCATCACATTTTTCGACGCTTGTTGGATACCCTATGAAAGCTTTAAACAGATTGGTGAGCCTTTGGGCGCAAAGACCAAAATTTTTCTGTAGAAAAATTGAAGACAACGATGAAAAAAAATCAGCATCAGCACATAGTAAGGATCAAATGGGAATTTATTGGCTGAGCCAATTAGAAATCCCTATCAACGCTTTTTAGCTACAACTACCAACGTTCCCCCAAAAGGGAGCGATATGCCCAATCTAATAAGTGTTTCATCAATTCTCATGAAAAGATCGAAGATCCAATTCTGCACAGTGGAAAATTTAACTCTCTTCTCAAACGCTGCTTTGTCGGATTGTGATTGATCGCTCCCCTTATCAAACATCCTGGAAATCAACATCAAGGGAAATAGGACAAACAAGAAAGAGGTGCAATAATTGATTTCGAACCCGTTTTCTTGAAGTTTAGCCAACAACTCCCATCTCGAGTATCTGCGTTTGTGTTTAACAATTTCGTCCAACTTGCTCCATAGGAACATATGTTGGGGAACTGTAATTATCAAACAGCCCCCCTTGTTGAGCATCTTATTTACATTTGATATCGCGCCAACATCGTTCTCAATGTGTTCAATGACGTCAAAAGCGACAATTAGGTCAAACTCCTCCCCGACAACTCCCTGTGTTATATCAAATTGGATGAAATCGACGTTGGGGAGTTTTTTTTTGGCGTGCAGCAGCCCTTTTAGATAAATTTCCGACCCTGTGATTTCCAGTTTTTCGTTCTCAATAATTTGCTGGATGAAATCCCCTGTTCCACATCCTATTTCCAATAATTTGGTTTTGCCCGTTGACACCAGATAGTCATAGACAATGCTTTTGAATAGTCTATTTCGCGAACGAACCCAAAAACTGCTCTCCCTGCACTTTTCGGTCAGATCAAATCCTTCATCAGGATAATCCGCATAGGAACTTGCCACTTCCGGGCTATAGCACCTGATTCCTTCGACTACCGTGTAGGGTAGGTTATCGCTCACAGGAACTTATCTCTCACTACATAGTTCGGTCTTTTTCGCACTTCCTCATTGATGCGCCAAACATATTCCCCAATTACCCCGAGCATCACCATAATCAGCCCGCCTACCATGAGGACCACAATCATTATGGGCGCCCAACCCGTAAATGGAGTCTCGCCACGGAGCCAACTAATAACAATGGTTACGCTATACAGCACCCCGAGTGCAGAGGTAATTAATCCGACAAGAGAGATGAATCTAATAGGCAAATAGGATGCATCCAAAATCGCATCCAGAAAATTCTTCAACTTCTTTCCAAAGTTATATTGGGACTTCCCGATTGTTCTTTTCAGGCGAACATATGGAATGAAAGTTGTCCGGTATCCAGTCCATAGCAGATCCCCCTGAAAAAATCTATGCCGCACGTCAATCGCATTGAATTCGTCCATAACCTTTCTATCCATCAAGACAAAATCAAAACCGCCCGGCGGTATTTGTGGCAACGATATACGCAATATGCCATAGGCCAAACGCGAAAATATTTTTGCAAGCAAGTTGTCTGAGCGATCCGTTCGATAGCAAATCACGATTTCAGAACCACCGCGCCATTTATCCACCATCTGAGGGATTAGTTCAACCGGATCCTGCAGATCGGCCGAGATATTGATAATCGCATCGCCAGTGGCCTCCCTAAATCCAGCTAACATCGCCGCCATCTGACCAAAATTTCTGGTAAACGTGATCGCCTTAACTCGTGGGTTTTGTTCCTTCAGGTTCAATATCTCCCTTAAAGACCAATCTTTTGACCCGTCATCCACAAAAATTATTTCGTAGTCATATTCCGTCAGTTCATTTGCGAATACCGATTGAATTTTATCGTGTGTTTTAGATATTGCTCCTTCGTTTTGATACACCGCGACAACAAATGAAATTTTCATTTTTTCCCACCTCGTTCACACAACAAAAAAATACTGGAACATAAATCTGGATATTGCTGCCCCAATTGATAACAACCTTCTAAATATTCAGGTGAAATTATATCAGTGGCCAACAATCTCTCCCATTGAAAGTTTGCCAGTGCTTTAAAAAATATGCCGGAACGATGTACTACTTTCAGGCCAGCAGACGTCGCATCTCTCTCTAATGTATCTAATGAGTAAGTTGTTCTATGGCCATGTTCTGTTTCTGCAGGAGTGACTGCAGTATTATGCGAGATCAATCCCATCTTGACGGCGATCTGTCGGGAGGGTGCATGGGCATTGGGACATACTATGAAGAGCCTGGCGTTCTCCGCCAGCCACTCCTCGTTGATGCGCCTCAGCACCAGTACAGGATCATCCAAGTGCTCCAACACATGGGTCAGCACGATGTTGTCGTATCGTTTTGGCAGGGTCGCTTTCTCAAAAAGTGAATTGACGAACTTCACCTTGTCTCCCAGTTTCTGCTTCGCTTCCGCTATAGCAACATCCGAAGCTTCGACACAGGTAATATCATCGAAATAGGGCAGGAACCTAACGGTGAAATCACCTTTAAAACTCCCAAGCTCAAGCAGACTTCCATTTCTAAAAAAGGGCTCGAACGATTTGATCATATAGTGGTGCATCACGTCGAAGTCGAAACTATAGGCGTACTTATGGTGCTTCGTATCTTTTATTTCAACGTTATAGTCGCGTTTGCCTTTCATGTTCCTCCCCGCTTTTCAAATTTAGATTCATACTAATGAATGACGCATTCTCCTTGCCCGCAACGAAGCCACTTTTTTTATACAGTACAATGGCGGGCATATTGTCCTCCGCCACTTCCAGACTTATCTGCCACATTCCCGACGCCCTTGCATTTTCGATGCACTGCCTCATCAAGCACGTGGCAACACCTTTGCCCATCCATTCGCGTAAGACGCTAACACTGGTGATGTAGGCAATGCGGTTTTCTTGATTGTTGCAATAGGCTGCCACTAAACCGATCAGAGTGTCGCCCGACCATGCCTCGAACCTCGTCGCCTTACTCGCTATCTTCTGCGCATAGTCATTTATTTCAACCCGACCGCTCAAGAGCGGTACGAAATCGGCATCGCATGTCCGCAGGTGCTCGATAATCGCGGCTTCGGATGCCTTGTTCAAACTATATTTGACTGGTTCGCTCATGTTTCCAGCACAGCCAGCCCGAAACCGTATCTTCCGAACTCGTTGCCGTTATAAAGCAAATAAATTTTGTTATCGCACTCAAACACATGCGGATAGCACAACATATCTGAATCCCAGTCGCCCGGTGTGACGTCAAGGTACGGATTCTTGTCGTCCCGCGACCAGTTCACCAAATCGTTTGACCAGGCATGCCCGATGCGATAGCCGCGATCGCGATTCTTGCGGAAATCGAATGACTGGCGATAGCAGAAGAACATGTGATATCGACCATCTATCTCGATCACGCTCGGCAACGCCTGGCTTTCATTCGCGCCTAAACAATCAGTAATAATCTGCTGCGCCTCTTCTTTAACCCAGTTAATGCCATCGCTGGAAATCGCATGGCCGACCTTGTAAGTGCGATCCGGCAGTGTGTCTGCCGAGAACTTCTTCCAGCCGGTACCGAAGATGTACCACATATGAAATATGCCGCCTATGACTTTCACAAAACCATCGCCAACAAGATAGGGCTCGTGTAGGGATGCCGCCATCACCGGGCCATTGCCAATGCGCTGGAAGGTAAGGCCGTCATCGCGGCTGATGGCCAGACCGATGGCCGTATCGACCGAGACGGACACCCGCCGATTCCACCCGCACGTGTAGCCATACACAACATCTCTGTGACGTAGTATGTTCATCGGGAATATTCCATGCTCATCGAAACAGCCAAGCTCGCCGAGCGGGATGACCGTCTTGTCGGACACACGGATGACATCGCTCATATTCTTCCGCATATCAACGAAGGCAATATGGCTCAGATATTTCCCATTGCTTTTCTCCACCGCGCGTGTGGAAAAATAGATGCGCACGAAATCGTCGAAAACCAGGGCCTGCGGCGACTGGGCGAACTGCGTGCAGCCGTTCGGCAGCTTGTGTTGCGTCGGGTCGAATATCTTACCGAGTTTCTTCCACTTCAACGCGCCCACCCTTACTTCAACTTTCCATCCAGTACGGCAAGACCGAAGCCATACCGGCCAACCTGGTTGCCGAGGTAGGCCAGAAAGGTTTTCCCATCCAGTTCAAATACGTGCGGATAGCTGATCATTTCAGAATCCCAACCTTCTTTCGACACGTCGATGCCGGCTTTTGCGTCATCTCGCACCCAGTCGACCAGGTTGGTGCTGGAGGCATAACCGATGCGATAGCCGTTCTCTTTGCCGCGATAGTGGCTGCTGTAACGGTAGCAGAAGAACATATGATATTTGCCGTTGGCATAGAACACGTCCGGGCTGGCTTGCGCCTCATCATCTTCGATGCGGCTTGGAATTAAATCCTTGTTCATCTTCGTCCAATGGATGCCATCCGAGGACGATGCCATACGGATCTTGTAGACCGGCTCCGCCTTGCCATCCACCATCTTCCATTTGCGCCCCGCGATGTACCACAGATACCATGTGTCATTGAAACGCCGAATCTTCGGGCCGCTTAACACAAAGGGCTCGTCCGGTGAATACGACAATACCGGACCTTTACCGAGTTTGGTGAAAGTCTCGCCCCCATCGCGGCTGATCGCTATGCCGATCGCCACGTTAAATGGCACGGATTCGCAACGCGTCCAGCCCCCGTAATACGCACGGACCTCTTCACCGTGGCAAATGACAGAGACCGGGTATGTTCCGAACTCATCAAACTCTCCCATCCCCCCCAAGCTGATGATAGGTTGTTCGCTGATATGCTGGATTTTAAAAAGATCCGTGCGTTCCAGATTGACATACGCGGAATAGCTCACGTACTGGCCATTCTCGTCCGCCGGAGGACGGCATGAAAAATAAATACGCACAAAATCGTCAATCACCAAGGTTGCAGGCGCCTGCGCGAATTCCTTCAGCCAACTGCGCCCCGTCACTTCTTGCGGTGTAAATACTCTACCTAATTTCTTCCACTTAAACACGGATTAGATCAACTCATAGTTAGTCGTAATGCAGGTTTGAATCGTATCGAGTGGGTTAAACATCATCACGTCAATGATCGACAGCCAGGGCACGAACTCATTGCCAAACTGCGGATATTCAAACGGTTTCGATTTGATGAATTTCAAGTCGATCCTCTTCTCCCGGAAAGTATCTTTTGAATACAGCTCCATGCCGCCAATGGCATTCACATAGGTAGTTGCACTGACCGCTTCACACAAGGCGAGCACCTTGTCCTGATTCTTCAAGGAGTGGTCGATCGGAACGTTCGATGAAGCCACTAATTCAGTGCCTATCCTTAAGTATTCACAGGTTCTGACAATCGAGTTATGTATAAAACGAAACAGGTTCGACTCTTCATACCGCACAATTTGTTCGACCAGCGAGAACGTCTGCGCAAAATACGGCGCACGACGGTAAGCTTCTCTAATCTGATTGAGCAGATTGTCTTTCTTAAAGTCAGCGGATATTTCTCTATCTTTAATGTCTAAAAAGTCAGAGTCTTTTTTTAGCGGAATAGAAAATATAACATCTTTACCATTTTGAAGAAAACGATTCCTATTGATCCAGCCTTTTTTTGTGTACTGAATATTATCGTAAACAATAAATTGATCCACAGCTTGAATAAGATGAAAATATCCGATATAAGGTAAAAAATATGGTTGCATTATGCCGATTTTCATGATCCTATATTCTTAATAATTGATGTTATTCTCGCAATTGATTCATTTTCCAAGTCAGGGTAAATAGGCAAACAAAGCACCTGATCAGCCTTCTTCCTCGCAAACGGCAGGTTGGCCTTCACTGCCGACGGCAAGCCTCTATACATCGGGAATTCACTTATCAATGGGTAAAAATAGCGTCGAGCATAAATCCCATTTTGACGAAGTCTATCGTTAAGTTCGTCTCGCAATAACAGGTATTCTTTTTCAATTAATATGGGGAAATATGAATAATTGTGAGTTGTGTCAGCAGGCAATGGTGGACATGTAATACCGGAGACCGACGATAGTTGCTCGCGATACTGCGCGTCTATCTTATGTCGTCTACCGATTGCTTTGTCGACATGCTTGAGTTGTAATAGCCCAAAAGCTGCCTGAACTTCATTCATTTTTGCATTTATGCCAGTCGCGACAACAGTCACTTCACCGGCATAGCCAAAATTCTTCAGGTCATCTATCCGTTTTTTGGTCTTTGCATCAGGACAGATGATGGCGCCACCTTCAAAAGTATTAAACACTTTGGTGGCATGGAAGCTTAATATCGATAGATCTCCGTTCCTCAAAAGGCTCTGGCCCTTATAGCCTACACCAAACGCATGTGCCGCATCGTAAATGACCTTCAGTCCGTATGTGTCAGCTATCTTCTCAATCCGTTCCACATCACATGGATGTCCATATACATGCACAGGCAGAATAGCGGAAGTGTGCGGTGTGATTGCCGCCTCAATCTTGTCAGGATCAAGATTGAACGTTTCCGGATGAATATCCACAAAAACAGGCTTGATCCCGTTCCACAGGAGAGAGTGGGCTGAGGCAACAAATGAAAAAGGTGTGGTAATAACCTCGCCGGCAATTCGCAGCGATTTAAGTGCCGTAACAAGAGCAAGTGTGCCGTTGGCAAACAAGGCAAGGTGCTCAACTCCCAGATAATCGGCCAGCTTTGACTCCAGCTCCTGATGAAAAGGGCCGCCGTTAGTTAGCCATTTGCTCTCCCAAATTTGTTCAAGATAGGGAATAAATTCTTCCAGAGGCGGCAGATATGGCTGTGTAACATATATTTTTTTCATTTTAGCTCCCGACAATGTTTCAGCTTAACATGACAGCAAGTTTCGTCGTTTAAGACTTCTCTGCATTGTTATTATCAGTTTCAACCTGCCAATCTAACTTGGGCCTTACAACACCAGCCCATTTGCCGTACCAATTCCCTTCTCTTTCAATATCATTTACATCAAAGATCAACGCATCATTATGGTCATATAAAGGCACCGATGCATCCTGAACCATCATGATCTTTACTCTGTAAGTTTCAGCATTAAGGAAATTGGCTGGAATCCGGCAGATACCTTTAATCTTTTCTCTTTTAGCGGTAAAAACAGGTGAACCTGAGTTCAGAACGCAAATGCCATCCATAGTGTAAAGATGCATGCTGTAATTTAAGCTTGCCTCCGGCAAAAAGTTCCGGAAAACAAATTCAACGTTAAGAGGTGTCTCAACGGTAATTATAGAATCCATACCTTTATTATCAGGGGCGAGCCGCGCTTTAAGTAAGCGAACTTTTTCATTGCCGGGAGCATTATTGTTATCATCCCAATTTTGCTCAATAACAACCTTAGCGGTTTCATGTAAATAATTCGCCACCACAGCTTCTGACTCGCCATCATTAATGATATGACCCTTGTCTATCCAAATAGCTCTGTTGCAAAGACTCTTCAATGCAGTCATATTATGACTCACAAAAAGTACTGTTCTTCCTTCTTTCCCTACATCCCCCATTTTTCCCAAGCACTTCTTCTGAAACTGGGCATCCCCCACGGCAAGCACCTCATCAACTATCAAAATCTCCGGATCAAGATGCGCTGCAACCGCAAAGGCAAGGCGGACATACATTCCCGAAGAGTATCTTTTAACTGGAGTATCAAGAAATTTTTCAATCTCTGCAAAAGCGACTATCTCATCAAACTTTCTTTTAATTTCTTCTTTCCGCATTCCCAGAATCGCTCCGTTAAGAAAGATATTTTCCCTGCCTGTGAGTTCAGGATGAAATCCTGTGCCAACTTCAAGCAGGCTTCCCACTCTGCCCCGAATCCTTACTTCTCCTTCTGTAGGCTCTGTGACACGTGAAAGAATCTTCAACAGCGTTGTTTTCCCGGCGCCATTGTGTCCGATTATACCGAGGACTTCTCCTTGTTTTACCTCAAACGATACATCCTTCAATGCCCATATAGTGTTGTTCTCTCTTAAACCATTACTCTTGAACCATTTTGCAGGGGATGTAATTACATTCATAAGAGTTTCCCTAAAGGTCCTATAAGGCAATTTTGTGCCTATGTGGTATTGCTTACTGAGGTTTTCGACTGAAATAATGCTCATTGTTTTAAACCGTTAAGGGTGAATAGTGAAAGGTGAAGGGTAATAAATCACTTTTCACTGTCTTTAAATCACATCCGCAAAAGAACGTTCGACTCTCCTGAAATAGAGCAGCCCTGTAAAAAATATCAAAAAACCAGCTCCGGAAGATATAAACAGCAGATCCCAGTTGATCGGTTGATGTCCAAGCGTTGCAGCACGGAAAGCCTCGATTATTCCTGCCATTGGATTCAGCGACAAAAGCCAACGGTATTTTTCAGGGAAAAGCGTTACAGGATAAATCACAGGTGTAACAAACATCCATATCTGCACGAGAAACGGTATTACATACTGAAAATCTCTATATTCAACATTGAGCGCTGAAAGCCATAAACCGCAGCCGACAGCAACTATGAAAGTCAGGGATACCAGAACAGGAATCATGACTATACCAAGAGTATTAGGGGTAAAATGATAGAAAAACATCATGCCTATCAAAATAATGGAAGCAATAAAGAAATCTAAAAGACTTGATAGGGAAGCGCTTGCAGGTATGATAAGCCGGGGGAAATAGACTTTTGTAATAAGGTTAGAACTCGCTACAAGGCTGTTTCCAGAGTTGCTCAATGCAGAGGAAAAATAATTCCAGGGTAAAAGCCCTGCATATACAAAAATAGGATAAGGGATTCCATCTGAAGGCACCTTTGCAAGTTTTCCAAAGAGTATAGAGAAAACTATCATGGTAATGAATGGCTGCAGAATTGCCCATGCAGCGCCTAACACAGTTTGTTTGTATTTAACTTTTATATCCCTCCATGCGAGAAAATATAAGAGTTCCCTGAATGACCACAACTCCTTAAAGTTTATAGGCATCCATCCTTTCTTATATTTGATTATGAGTTCATGCTTCATTGTAATATTTAAAATTTTTCATTTCTGAACAGGCTACCGCCATTCAGGGTTATATTCCCTTCTGTCAGAAAAAATACATACTGATTGTTCATCGGCTACACACAACTGATGCCGTATTTAAGCAATGACAAGAAACGCTTTATCTACAACAGCCCTTGCCTGATACTCAATTGCGCTCATCAATAAAACAACACGCTCCCGACCGTTTAACTCTTTCTCAAATATTCCTTTCAGCCCTGATAGAGGCCCGTCGTTTATGGCCACACTGTCGCCGTATTTGAGCTGCGGTGGTTTTATGGCAACAATCCCGCCTTCCTCTTTATCCCTTATTGCGTCAATAACATCATCTGAAACAGGCCACGGCATATCACCGCCGACAATCCTCCTGACGCCGCGCGTATACTTGATCATATGCGCAGTAGTTTCAGGTTCAAATTTCACAAATACATAACAGGGGAAAAGCGGGCTGATTTTATTTCTATAAGCGCCTTGCATATATTTTTTCTGTTTTAATTTCGGGTTGAAAACTTCAATGCCTGCATTCTCAAGAGAGCCTGCCACAGCGTCTTCTCTCTTTGGCTTTGTATACACCGTATACCACTGCATTTTATTTTCTCCCGGTTTCATTATTCAGGGCATTTGGGCTTTCAT
Source organism: Nitrospira sp. (assembly GCA_016873615.1). Taxonomy (GTDB): domain Bacteria; phylum Nitrospirota; class Thermodesulfovibrionia; order Thermodesulfovibrionales; family SM23-35; genus VGWX01. The sequence goes on from VGWX01000003.1 coordinate 47,273, forward strand.
ATGTCAGCGTGAATATGCTCTTTACTTTTTCCGGACGGATACCTTCATCTATAAGCTTCTTGTAAACCCGATCTCTTTTAAGAAAAGAACTTACAATTATGAAATCAGCATCGATATCCTTTATGTTTTCAAGCGGCATTACTTTGTATTTAAAGAAATCTTTGCCTGCGGGCTCTATGTCAACAATTCCTGCAAACCTTATATCAAACTCCTGCAAGGAAAGATATGCTATCTCAGCAGACTCATCTGCGCCTGCAAAAACAACGCTCTTCGCGCCATCTTTATACAGGCTGCTGAATAACTCCTTAAAATCCATTCTCGCCTCTCTGTAAAGGTTTGTGAAGTTCTGGAGATGGTGATATGTCAGCCGTGTTTTTTCTGCAAAGCCTTTTGGTGTGAGATAATAGGCATATCTTTTGGCTGGTATGGCCTTTATAGTAATATAGCCTTTTGAGACAAGATTTTTTATATATGAATTGACAAGACCGAGGGCTATGTTTAGTTTCCTGCTAAGGTCACGCTGTGACATGGGCTCCCCTTTTGAGATTTCATCAAGGAGCAGCAGAGACTTATAAGTATCAGGAGTTTCGCTACCCCCGCCGTTCAAATTATGAACGTTCATAATTTGAACATACCACATGCAAACTACTCTGTCAAGGGAAATTTTTCAGGTAGCTGTAACGCTTCAGTGAAGCGTGGATATATCCCCACTTTGGAAAAGGGGGGCAAGAGGGGATTTTTATATTATCTTGAAATCATTTAATAAAATCTCCCCTAACCCCTCTTTGCCAAAGAGGGGAATTAATTTTTTACACCTTTGACTGAAGGGATTCAGGTAGCTGAATTATCCTTAAGACCGAAAACCCATAGCCAGATAAATTTGGAATACTCATCCAAAACCATTGCCCTGTCTCTTCTCCTCTTCCACCATTCGTCAAAACTAAACCAGCTTTTTTCAGCAGGCGCACTTATTACGATTATCTTATCACCCATAATCTTACTGAATATCCTGGTTGCTCTCCTGCTGTGATAGGGAGATGTGACAAGGATGCATGATTTGTAACCATGTTTATCTAAAATCTCTTTTGTAAATCTTGCGTCTTCTTCTGTGGTTTTTGATTTATCCTCGAGTAAAATGGCGCCTTTTGGCGCTCCGAGGGATATTGCATGTTCTTTCATAAGAGACGCCCATGTGTATTTCCAGACAAGCGGACCGCCAGCTAATATTATCCTGTCCTTTCTTGCCCATCCTTCCTTGAAGAGTTTAACGCCATATTCAACCCGCTCTGTTTCTTCACCTGCCAGTACGACTATCACATCAGCCGGTTTTATTTCATCCCTATAATATAAGTATCTGCCCGCCTTTTCTAAAATAAAACCATGCCCGACATATAGAAGGCCTATGACAAGAACAAGAGTAACTAATATCTTAAGAAATCTAAACATTATACCTCCTGATTGTCATTATTTATTTAAAGATTAAAACGCAGGAGGGAATTATCTTTGCGCGGATTTTTTTGCCGATAGTCAATAAGTCTACTTATAGTCTGTGTATAAACTGCATGATTCACTGAAAATGTTGTCATTCCCGCAAGTGAAGCGCGTCGGGAATCCTTCCTTAAAGCCATCGAAAAGATTCCGGACAAGCCGGAATGACAATACCTCACTAATAATAGGGCTTTATATAACACCACTTGATTATGAGACACTACGCTATTCGTCATGCTTATAATAGGCACTATCCATTTCCTTTACTTATATACCATCTAAGCATTTTAATCCCTGCCATTGCCTTTCTAACAAATTCTTTCATGTCTCTAATCTCTTTAATCCTTTCCCATATATACCATGGACTCAGATAAAATCTTCCGTGAGCCTCTCTTAAAATCCTGTTCAATCTGTCCTCATCCCAGTTTTCATTTATTATAGCGGGTCTCTTTATATCTTTATCCATCGGGTTTTGAGCATCCACCTCTCTATACCAGCCCATCTCAATTGCAGCATCGTAAAGTTTTGTGCCCGGCACAGGCGAAAGAACGCTGAACTGAGCATATGCAGGTTTTATTTCCTTTGCAAAGTCTATTGTCCTGAGTTCATCTTCATACGTTTCAACCGGAATCCCCAAAACAAAATATGCCATAGGCCTTATGCCGGCCCTTTTTGTCAACTCAAATGCATTTCTTATCTGTTCAACTGTTGTGCCCTTATTCAGATAATCAAGCCCTTTCTGGTTCCCGCTCTCAACCCCATAGGCTATCATCGAACATCCTGCTTTCTTCATCAAGGTGAGAGTCTCTTTGTCTGCCAGGTTTACCCTGCCCTCGCACTTCCATTCAATCTTAAGTTCCCTGTCAATTATTCCCCGGCATATCTCCAGGACTCTCTTTTTATCAAACGTGAACAAATCGTCATAAAATATTATTGAGTCAATTCCGTGCTCTCTTCTTACAAGTTCTATTTCGTCAAGAACATTTGCCGCGCTCCTCGCCCTCCACTTTGAGCCGAAAACAGCTTTATCGCAGAACACACAATGGTATGGACATCCTCTTGATGTAAACATCGTTGTAACTTTTCCTGAAGATAATATATATCTGTATCTATCATTCGGCAGCAGATGCCTTGCAGGGAAAGGTATGCTGTCAAGATTGTCTATTAATGAAGAGGGCAGATTGCTGAAATCCCTTGTAATAAGTCCCGGAACACTGGTTATATCTTTGTTGCGATCCAAAGCTTCTGCCAGAAGCGGGAAACTGATTTCACCCTCTCCCTGTATTACATAGTCCACATCAGGACATTGCTCAAATACCCTGCTGCCTGCAACAGATACGTGAGGGCCGCCCATGATTATATGCCGGGCATATTTTCTTGCTATATTTGCAGCCCTGTATGCATTATCTATTACAGGCGTCATGCCTGTAATAGCGACAGCGTCGGAAGGATATGACTTTATTCTTTCTTCAAGAGAATTAAAATCAAGCATCTCAGCAAAGGCATCAACAACACAAACCTTGTGTCCCTTACTTTCCAGTACAGCGGCAAGATACGCTATGCCCAGGGGAGGAACAACAATATCTTCCCTAACGAGTAGCCTTGGCGGAGGCTGTATAAGAAGCACTTTCATGGATCTACCATCATTCCTTTAACGCAATCTCCGCAGCGCTTATCCTGAATTTTTTTAGCCATAAAGCAAATTCTTTGGCGCCGGCATGTTTAATCCTTGTCATTTTCAGTCTTTTCCTTATCATCCCATGCAATCCCAGCGCTGCATCAAAATACGCTTTTATAAAAATACCGGCAAGCATTAAAAATGAGCGCTCCTCGGTAAACCTTCCTGCTGCTCCCTTTCCGGTCAGTGCGCCATAGAGCTGCAGTATCCATCTTAATACTGTATAAAAAGGACTAAGCAGTATATATCTCAACGGAAAATATTTTATTAGGACCCACAATCTGTTTCTTTCTACGAGATATGCCTTCAATGGTGAATATTTTCCGCTTGCAGCAGATGAATGGTGGTAGACAACGGACTTCGGAACATAAATGCACTTCCAGCCTGCAATTCTTGCTTTGATCCCTAAATCAGTATCGTCTCCATATGCAAAAAAATCAGGGTCAAAAAAACCGACAATGTCCAGCATTGCTTTGCGATATATGGCAGCGCAGCCACTCGGAAAAAAAACTTCCTCTTCCTTGTCATATTGTCCTTTATCCTTTTCTCCCTTGCCGCGCCCCCTGTTCAGACCATCGGGATATATGAGATGGCCGGCTGTATCTATAATCTCACGGTCATCATAAAAAAGTATCTTGCTTGCCCACATGCCGAATGTCCCATCGCATCTATTAACCGCAGACATAAATTCCTCTATCCATCTCCTGTCTGCAACAGCATCATTGTTAAGAAGTGCAATAAACTCTCCTTTCGTATAATCCAATGCCAGATTATTCCCTCCGGCAAAACCAAGGTTGGCATTACTTTCAATAAGCTTGATCTTCGATGAATATTTTTCTTTTAATATTTCCAGCGAACTGTCAATGGATGCGTTGTCAACAACGATAATCTCCAAAGGCTCATAGGTCTGATCAAGAACAGAATCAAGGCATTCTTCTATATAATCTTTACCATTATAATTAAGAATTATTACTGAGATTAATGAACCCATTACACGGTACTCCCGAAATCTCCATCTAAAGAACAGGGCGTTTCTAAATAGGCTTAAGGATTAAAAGGTCCTGTTATTATTGCAGTCTATCCGAAATGTATCTCCAGCCACTCTTGTGCCTGTATTTCCAAATGCACTCGCTCTGAAACAGGGAACTTGAGCAGCGCCGCCAAGATTTATGTCATGTTCTAAGCAATAGCTGAAGCTCAATCCACTGCCTGGATTAAACCCCCGGAGTAGAGCACGTATAGCAGCAATATTGTCATTATTGGCTGCACATGTTCCGGCCGCAGCAGTATAATCGCTGTTTTCAGCAAAAAATTGCTCTTCAAGCAGTCTTAAATTCTGGAGGTTAGAGTATGCCTCTGTTCTTGCAGCTCCCTTCTGCTGGCCAAGATAAGCAGGGACTCCAATCATCGCGAGAATACCAATAATGGCAACAACTATTATAAGTTCTATTAAGGTAACTCCTTTTTTATTCATAAGATCCTCCTGTACGAAATGATTCATAAAAATATATTACACTATTTTACAGCCATGTTTTTTGATTTTTTGTAGGCGTCAATTGCCTTAGCCGTGTCCCCCTTTTCCCGGTGGGCAACAGCCAGGTTGTAATAAACGTCTTTATCTTCCTTTATCCTGAGCGCCCGCTCAAAGACGTCTATTGCCCGGTCAAGCTGGCCTGTCCTTAAATATAACACTCCAAGGTTATTATATGGCGCCGTGGCGTCAGGGTAAAGCCTTATTGCCTCTTTAAAAGCCTCAGCCGCCTTTTCGTTTTCTCCAAGCTTGCCGTATGTCCGCCCGAGTTTATTCAGTGTATCCAGCCTGACTTTTCTGGAAAAATCGCTTTTAAGCGCAGCCTCAAGGTACACAATGGCCTTATCATAATCTTTGCGGTCAAAGGAGATATCTCCAAGATGTAAAAAAATTTCCGGATAGGCTTGTCCAAAGGACATTGCTTTTTCAAATAGCTCAATCGCCTTATCATGCTCTCCCCTCTTTTTATATACAATCCCGAGGCTTGCATAAGCTCTCGCGTTATTCGGCGCCTTTGCTATTACATCCATCCAGAGAGATTCCTCTGACGCCCACGCAGTATTTCGCTGATATGTAAACACCGAAAGGATTAAAACAAGGGCTGCTATCACGGTTATTTTCACTTTCTGCACCGAAATTGTCTTGTCAAAGAACGCCGTCAGTGCGAGGAAAAATCCTATCGAAGGCAGATAGACCCTGTGTTCCAAAATGACATCCCTTATCGGAATAATGCTCGACTCAACAGTGAGCGTCAGGAAAAACCAGACTATACCAAACGACATAAGTCTGTATTTTTTAAATAACAACAGGGCGGATGCGAACAGCAATGCCAGGAAAGCAAATGACATGATCACATCTACAGAAAAAAATGTTCTGGAAACAGAATAGTCATAGTCAAGATGCTGTCTTACCGGCAATACGAGCAGCCTCAAATAAGTGGTTATCACTCTGAACTGCGTATAGAGGTACTCTGCCCTGGTAAGTGTTACCCCGGTATCTTTTGTAATATTATCGAAGTTCTCGGCTATCTCATCAACAGATTTTGAAGCAGTCACATCGAGCATACTCAGGGGAATGATCAGAAGCGTTAGAAACAGGGGTATAATATATATAATTCTTTGTTTAATTTTCCGCTTGTTATCAAAAAAATATATCTCGCAGAGCAATATGGCAAATGGCAGGGTAAAGGCGATCTCCTTTGTCTTCATCGCACAGACGGCAAAGAAAACAGACAGTAAGTAATAGCCGAGGTGTCACCGGGATGAGAAGTTTTCTGTTTCAATAAAATCAAGTCTTGCCTTGACATAAAAGATGATCGAAAGCAGGTAAAAAAAGGTTGCCAGAGACGCAAATCGCTGAGCAATATACGTTACTGCCTGTGTCTGGATCGGGTGGGCTAAAAAGATGAAGGCTGTTGCCATGGCAACGAACCCTGACGAAAGCCTTGTCCCCGATAAGGCCGGCGTCATAAATGTCAGTGTGATGAGGTAATATACGAGAAGTGCGTTTGCAGCATGTATCAGCACATTTGTAACATGATAGCCAAAGGGAATGAGTCCGGCAACTGCATAGTTAACAGAAAAACTCAACTGCCCAAGAGACCTGTTGTCTGAAACAGCGACTAACGCATTCCTGAGACTTTTAATGGTTGAGTTATAAACTATAGACGAATTGTCGTCAAAGACAAATGGGGCATTGAAGATATTTGAATAAATAATTACGCCAAGAAAAAATATACATACAAGTCCAAGGGAAACGAGCGCTGTTCTTTGATTATCGCCGAACTTACTCATTTTTTATATTATTCTCTTTGCCGAAGTTGAAAATAAAACACCGGGGAGCAATCAGACTTCCCATGCAAGAAGAATATACCACATATTAGTCAGCGCTTATAGTCTTGCTGAGTATTACTGCATTATTACTATCATCTGTCGCTATAAGAGTAATATTACCAGTAGGAGAGGCCTGTGCACAAGAAATCTGTCCTGCTGCCGGAGCATTAGTCCAGAGCACGATATTTCTCCATGGCGATTTGAGACATCTACCTGCTGTAGCGTTACAAGTATTCTGTGAAGTTATATATGTTGCGCAAATACCTGCAGCTGCCAACTGGGCATTTGTCAGGTCTACGCCTGAGACTATGACACCGTTACCATTGGTATCTGTTTCTGTTAAATCAGCGGCAATACCTGATTTTGTAGCCGAGTGAAGCCATGCCTGGAGTTCAGGCTCTGCTGCTGAGGCTGCCCTTATCATCGCACCCTTCTTTGACCTCTCCTGCATGCCGAGATAGCCGGGGATTGCAATTGCTGCCAGGATGCCGATGATCGCGACAACGATCAGAAGTTCGATAAGGGTAAAACCTTTCTGCTCATTCAAATTACTCATTTTTTATCAGTATTTAAGAAAAAATGCCGGGGAGCCTTCAGGACTCCCCGGCGAAAATAAAAACTATCGGAACTATTTAGTCGGAAGTTATAGTCTTCTGGTGTATAGGTACATTACCAAAATCTCTCGCTTCAAGAGCAATGGCACCAACAGCAGAGGCCTGTGTACAAGAAATCTTTCCTGCCGTCGGAACAAGAGCCCAGAGCTCGGTATTTTCCCATGGCGATTTGAGATTTCTGGCTGGAGGCGGATCATTCTGTGAATCTACATATGTTGCGCAAACACCTGCAGCTGCCAACTGGGCATTTGTCAGGTCGGTACCTGATACAATGACCCCGTTTCCATCGGTATCATTTTCTGTTAAGTTAGCGCCGATCCCTGACTTTAATGCGGAGTTGAGCCATGCCTGGAGTTCAGGCTCTGCTGCTGAGGCTGCCCTTATAATCGCACCCTTCTTTGATCTTTCCTGCATTCCGAGATAGCCTGGAATTGCTATTGCTGCAAGGATACCGATGATTGCAACGACTATGAGCAATTCAATCAGGGTGAAACCTTTTTCTTCTCTGACCTTCATCTTGTGAATTGTCTGAAACATTTCAACCTCCTTTTTTTAATTTAATATCAGCCTTTAGTATTCAGCAATACTGACTCAGTTTGCTGTCTACTGCCTGCTACCTGCTGTTTACTGAATTGTCACATCACCTCCTTTAATTTTTCCTTAGTATATCTATATGCAATCTGTATGCCAAATTGCCATGAAAATTTTCACAATGAAAATAATAACTCTTAATCAACAAGTTAGGAATATTTCACTTCCGTAAACCAAAAGTTTAAAAGAGGGGGAGTAATGACTCTTTAATCTATATTAAGTCTTTTTACTGACAAAAATTGTCAGCCAACATCTGCATACGATAGCCCTTATTATTCCCAGCTCGTAACATCACTATTTTCTTTTTCTCCGCCTGTAGATCCATCAGCTCCATAAGATATAAGGTCATAATCTCCATGTGTGCCGGGAGATTCATAGTGATAAGGTCTTTTCCAGGGATCATTCGGAACTGCTTTCTTCAGGTACGGTCCGTCCCATCCCGGCGCTCCGGGATCGGTTAAGAGGGCATTCAGTCCTTCTGATGTTGTAGGATATCTGCCTGTATCAAGCCTGAACTGATCAAGACCCTGGCCGAGCATCTCTATCTGAGTCTTGGCGGCTTTTTGATTAGCCATTCCGACTTTCCCGAAAATCTGCGGACCCACAAGCGCTGCAAGCAGACCGAGAATGACCATAACGACAATAAGCTCCACAAGAGTAAATCCCCTTTGACCTCTCAGACGTTCAAACTTTACTTCATTCTCCATTCATTCCTCCTGATCGTAATTATCATTCTTATATATGGCGCCTTCTGCCTTGCCTTATAAAATGCTTTTCTTATATTATGCATCTTCCGAATATTTTATGCATATTATCACAGCTATACAGCATCGTCAATTATTCCCTTTACCAATAATAATTACAGATGCTAAAATTTTTTCCATCCAATGAAATATATGAGCATTAAGAATTGGCCTGAAGACGAGAGGCCGAGAGAACGGTTACTGAAATACGGCGCCCATAACCTCTCAGATGCACAACTCCTTGCCATAATACTCCGTACCGGAGGTGGAGGTAAAAGCGCCCTTGACCTTTCGATGGAACTGCTCACATCATTTGGGGAGCTGAAGAAGATTGAAAATGCATCTCCGGGAGAATTTGCGCCTTTCAAAGGCATGGGCGCTGTAAAGGTTGCCCAGTTAAAGGCTGCGTTTGAACTCGGCAGAAGAGCGCTTAAAGAGACCGGTGAAAAAGGCCCTGTTTTCTCATCAGGTCATGACGTATACTTATATTACTGTCAGCGTTTTAAGCACCTGAAGAAAGAAGTGTTTTGCTGTGCTATGTTAGATGCAAAAAACAGGGTATTCAAGGATTATCGTGTCTCTGAAGGAACACTCACGCATTCATTAGTGCATCCCCGTGAGGCGTTCAGGGACGCTATTAAGGAATCTGCTGCATCCGTTATATTTATACATAATCATCCGAGCGGCGATCCGGCTCCGAGCAGGGAAGACATAGCAATAACAGAACGGCTCGCTGATGCCGGCGGCATAGTCGGGATAAATGTTCTCGATCACATAATCATTGGAGATGATACGTACACAAGTATGATGGAAAAAGGATACATAAAGAAAAAATAATCAAAATTAAAATATAAAACGATTACCAGAGGAGGGGTTAGACAATGGCAAAGATTAAGAGGGCGCTCATCAGTGTTTCCAATAAAAAAGGCCTTGTAGAGTTCGCAAGGACACTTGCTGAAAAGGGGGTTGAAATTCTTTCAACAGGCGGGACAGCAAAAGCCTTAAGGGATGCAGGGATCCCTGTAAAAGATGTTTCAGAGCATACCGGGTCTCCGGAAATGCTTGACGGAAGAGTTAAAACTCTTCATCCCAGGATCCACGGCGGCTTGCTCTCACGCAGGGATAATCCAAAGGACATGGAGGAAATTAAAAAGCACGGCATAGATACGATAGATATGGTTGTTGTAAACCTGTACCCCTTTGAAGAGACGATCTCAAAGGAGGGAGTTGCCTTTGCAGATGCTATTGAGAATATCGACATAGGCGGGCCTGCAATGTTGCGCTCTGCATCAAAAAATTTTCAGGATGTTGCTGTTATAGTAGATCCGGCAGACTATGAAAAGATCATCAATGAAATGAAAGGCCCGAATACAGACCTTAGTTATGAGACAAGACTGGAACTGGCAAAAAAGGTATTCAGACATACATCAAGATACGATGCGATCATTGCTGATTACCTGACAAAAATAACAGAGGGGAAATAGGACGGGGTTCTTCATGAAAGTTCTTGTTATTGGCGGAGGGGGAAGAGAACACGCAATTATATGGAAACTCTCGCAGAGCAAACATATTAATAAGATTTATTGCTGCCCCGGCAATACAGGCATAGCTGAAATTGCAGAGTGCATCGATTTAAGTCCCTATGACTTCAGCGCCCTCATTGACTTTGTGAAATATGAGTGGATCGATCTGACAATCATAGGGTCGGAAAGGGTATTTTCAAAGGATATAGTAAATGCATTTGAAAAGGAAGGTTGCAGGATATTAGGTCCCGGCGATACAGCAGCACAGGCAAGTTCGAGCAGGATATTTGCAAAGAACCTGTTGCAGCTGCATCGTATCCCGACGGCAGAATATAAGGTATTTACATCGTATCTTCATGCCCAGGATCATGTCAGGTTAAAGGGCGCGCCGATAGTAATCAAGACAGACGGGCGTCCCGGGTATAAAGGCGCTTTTGTTGCCTCTACGGTAGAACAGGCATTAGACATCATTAAGCTCATTCTAAAAGATAGAATTTTTAGTGACGCAGGCAGACAGGTAATTATTGAAGAGCATTTTAAAGGTGAAAGATTATCATATGTGGCAGCAACCGACGGCGAGGTCATTCTGCCGCTTACAACTCTCTGCATATATCGAAGCGCTGTGGAAGCCGGCACAGTATCAAGTACGGCAAGTCGGGGCGCTATTAGTCCTGCACCTAATATGAACAAAGAGCTTGAAGCTGTTATAATGGAAAAGATAATGAAACCTGCGCTAAAGGCGCTCAATTCTGAGCGTTTAAAATATAGAGGTTTCATATCTGCAGATCTGATAATAGACAAGGGGAGAGTACTTCTTGATGAGCTGAATTGCTGTTTTGAAGATTTAGTGGCAGAGACTATACTCCCGAGACTCAGGAATGACCTAACTGATGTTATAGTTGCCATGCTGGGGCAACAGTTATCTGATGTACAAGTTGAATGGAAACACGAGGCTTCCGTTTGCATTGCACTGCACTCAACAGTCTCTTCCGGAATAAACGGGAAAGGTGTCATGCTGAACGGCCTCGAAAGGATAAAACCGGTTCAGGATGTCATTATATTCCACGAAAATACATCTTTTAACAATGCTGATATTATCACATCCGGCGGCAGGGCCATAAGCATAACAGCCTTGGGCGCTGACATAAAGGAGGCACGATCAAGGGCTTATTCTATAATAGAAAAAATTCATTTTAACGGGATGAATTATATCACTGATATCGGCGCTATGGATTAAGGAGAAAATATGAAACCACAGGTATTAATAATTATGGGCAGTGATTCTGACCTGCCGATCATGGCAAACGCAGAGGAGATCCTGAAAAAACTGAAAATCCCCTATGAGATGACTATTGCATCTGCACACAGAACTCCGGAACGAGCTGTAAAAATTGCCACAGAGGCTGAAGGAAAAGGCATTGAAGTTATAATCGCAGGCGCCGGCATGGCTGCTCACCTGGCTGGAGTAATTGCAGCGCATACGATTATCCCTGTAATAGGAGTTCCAATAGACTCATCACCTCTTCATGGTATGGATTCGCTTCTTTCCACCGTTCAGATGCCTCCAGGGGTCCCTGTTGCTACAATGGCGATAGGCAAATCCGGTGCAAAAAACGCTGCTATCCTTTCGGCCCAGATTATTGGCAGGAAAGACCAGACTATTGTAAAAAGATTAAAAGATTATAGAAAGAAGATGGCAGAAGAGGTTGAGAAAAAGGCAGAGGCAATCAAAGGTTCCAGCGATCAGTAATGAGGGTAGATATCGATTGCTTTCCGTGTTTCCTCCGGCAATCCATTATTGCTCTGAGGCTTGGGACAGAAGATAAGGCGTTACAGGAATTAATTTTAAAAAGCATCCTTGAAGTTATACGCAATACTGATGTATCAAAAACCCCTGCACATATAACCACTTTTATTCACAGGAAGATCAGGGAGATGCTGAACAAAGATCCCTTTAAGGAGATAAAATCAGAATATAACCATATCGCGCTCGGTCTGTATCCCGGACTAAAAGAGATGGTCGAAAAAAGCCCTGACCCTTTATTGACAGGCACGAGATTGTCTGTTGCCGGCAATGTGATAGATTTCGGGATATTCACTTCTGTAGATATAGATGGAACTATCAGAAGGGCTATGAACAATGAATTTGCTGTGGACGATTACGATGTGTTCAGGGATGCTCTATCCCGTACGGATAATATCCTTTATCTGACTGATAATGCCGGAGAGATCGTATTTGACAGGCTGCTTATCGAGACGCTCATCAGCCTTGGCAAAAGGGTTACCGCAGTTGTCAAAGGCTCTCCCGTAATTAATGATGCAATATTAGAAGATGCGGAAGAATCAGGCCTTACAGAGGTTTGTGAAGTTATTGACAATGGCTCTGAAGCTGTCGGCACGATCCTCGACTGGACATCTCCTTCATTTCAAGAGGCGTTTAAAAATGCTCCTTTAATTATCAGCAAAGGACAGGGCAATTTCGAAACACTCATCGGCGCTGAAAAGAAAATATTCTTCCTCTTCCAATCCAAATGTGATGTGGTTTCTAAAGAACTTGGCCTTCCAACTGGATCAATGCTTCTCAAGAAATCATGATTTTGCTGGCTGGATAATACTATCGGGTAAAGCCTATTTCCTTCCTCCCCGGAATCCGAAACCGCCTTTTTCCCTTGAGCGGCCCCTATCGCCTCTCTCGCGCCTTTCCTGTGGTTTTGCCTCATTTACAATAATTTCTCTTTCCATAAAGGCATGACCGTTCAATTTTGCAACTGCCTGCTGAGCCTCTTCGTTAGAGGCCATTTCAACGAAGCCAAAACCTCTGAGCCTGCCTGTAGCTGCATCTGTAATAAGCTTAACAGATACAACTTCACCTGCCTGAGAGAACAGATTCTTCACATCATCCTCCGTAGCCTTAAAGGAGATGTTCCCGACGTAAAGCCTTTTACTCATTCTTCCTCCTCATAATATTTGATACTCGATTAAACACCAAAAATAGCCTGAAAATACGCAAAATAACTATGTTAAATAAGGAAACCATTTGTCAAGCAATAAATAAAACCGTGCTCAAAGTTGAAATTATTACAGGGATAGTGCGTTTGTTTTTATATCTTCTATTGCTTCTTCGGCAATAATCCTTACATTCTCATCAGTATCATTGAGCATTTCTTCAAGAAACGGAATAGCATCCTTATCTCCTATTATGCCAAACAGATTGGCTGCATCACCTCTGATTACGGGATTTTGATCTTTCAGGAGAGGAAGTATGTACGGCGCTGCTCTTGATATATTTTCCGGATCCTCTTTTTTTAATGTCTCAAAAAGCGCTATAACGCCGATCCTTACCCGAATCCTCTCATCCGACATTAAGTATCCGGCATATTCGTAAAGGTTTTTATCATATTTGAACATATCAATGATATTATCAAGCAGACCGTTTTCCATATAGTCGGCAATCATCTTTTTATCATCGATCTCCTGCGGGTTTTTTTGTTCCATCAGAAGCATATAGTACTATAATGTTCTTTATATTGTCACTGTGCCGCCGCTGTGAAAATTATATTTATTCGACAACCACAAATACTTCCAGGTCTGAGAAATCTGAATTGTTGTATAATCTCTATACAAAAAATTCATATGGGATAGATATAAGATGAAGATTTATAACACACTCAGCAGAGAAAAAGAGGAATTCATCCCCTTAATGGAGGATAAAGTCAGGATATACGCATGCGGGGTAACGGTATATGACTACTGCCATATAGGTCATGCACGGAGCGCTATTGTATTCGATGTCATAAGGAGATATCTGAAACATAAAGGCTTTCATGTGACGTATATAAGGAATTTCACTGATATAGACGACAAGATAATCAACAGGGCAAACCAGGAAGGTATTACTTGGGATACAGTTGCCGGAAAATACACAGATGAATATTACAGGGATATGGACAGGCTGGGCGTTGGACGGGCTGATGCAGAGCCAAAGGCAACAGAATATATTCAAGAGATGATAGATATCGTCAAAGGACTTGTTGAAAAAGGTTTTGCTTATGAAGCTGACGGCAGTGTCTATTTTAGCGTTGATACATTTTCAGGATATGGGAAATTATCAAAAAGGGATCCTGAAGAAATGATAGCCGGAGCAAGGGTTGAAGTTGATGAACGGAAAAAAAACCCGTTAGATTTTGCCTTATGGAAAAAATCAAAAGAAGGAGAGCCATTCTGGGAAAGTCCATGGGGATTGGGAAGGCCGGGCTGGCATATTGAATGCTCTGCCATGTCTCTGAAGCATCTCGGAGAAAGTTTTGATATTCATGGAGGCGGCGCTGATCTGCTCTTCCCCCATCATGAAAATGAGATAGCTCAGTCAGAGGCATTTACAGGGAAACCTTTTGCAAGGTTCTGGATACATAATGGCTTTATTACCATCGACAAAGAAAAGATGTCAAAATCACTCGGCAACTTCTTTACAATAAGAGAAGTCCTTGATACATTTGATCCGGAAGTAATCAGGCTTTTCCTCCTCTCCACTCATTACAGGAGTCCGATAGAGTTTTCTGATGAACAATTACACGAGTCAGAGACCTCGATAGACAGATATTACTCTACAATTATGAGGATAAACGATTTTCTCGAAAAGGATTATAACGTTAAGAATGACTTTTCAAATAGCGGGAAGATCTTCAAAGACCTGCTTTTTTCTTTCAGAGACAGATTCGGGGAGGCAATGGATGATGATTTTAATACTGCCCTTGCGCTTGGACATATCTTTGAGATCATCCGGGAGGCAAACAGATTTCTCGATCATAAACCCTCGGGAACAAAAGACAGAGAACTTTTATTATTGACAAAAGAGTTGCTTTCAGAAGCCGGGAGTGTTCTCAATATATTCGATAGAACCCCCCATGAGTGGTATCTTTCATTGATGAAGATAAAAAAGATCGGGCTTTCTGAACAGGATATTCTGGAGAAGATCAGTGAACGTCAGGATGCAAGGCAGAAAAAAGACTGGGGTTCTGCTGATGCAATCAGGAAAGAACTCGAAGAAAAAGGGATTATCCTTGAAGACAAAAAAGACCGGACTGACTGGAAAATCAAGGTCGGATAGCGAATGGATTTACGGCTTGAACCCTGTGATGGAAGCAGCAAGAGCAGGGAGAATCATTAAACGTATCGTTATTTCGACAGCCAGACATGATAAGGCGTCTGAAGTCAGGAAAGAGGCAGAAAGCAGACATATACCCGTTGAATTCGCAGATCCGGTTTTTTTTGACAATACTTTCAGGAAGGGACACCAGGGAATCGCTGCCGAGGCCTCGCCAAAAGACTATGTAGATATTGAAGATTTAATTGATATACCTTTCAGAAAAAATGAACCTGCGCTGTTCATAATTCTTGACTGTATTGAAGACCCAAGAAACCTTGGCGCAGTATTAAGGGTAGCAGATGCCGCCGGTGTGCATGGAATTGTCATACAATCACACAGGTCTGCTACGCTCGGTTCCGGGGTGTCAAAGGTTTCGGCAGGCGCTGTTGAGTACATCCCTGTCTCCATCGTAGCAAATATCAAGCATGCTTTTCACGCAATGAAGAAGAGAGGGATAACTATAATAGGAGCAGAAGCAAATGCAAAGGACACGATCTGGGATGCTCCTTTCACAGAACCTTTGGCCCTCGTGATCGGTTCTGAGGGTAAAGGGTTGAGGAAAACAGTCAGTGATCAATGTGACATCCTGGTCAGCATCCCTATGCATGGCAAAATAAACTCCCTTAATGTCTCCGTTGCTACAGGTATATTGGCCTTCGAGATATTGAGACAAAGAATTAAAAAAAGTTTATAAAAGTTAGAAAAATAGCAATATCTAAAAATATACTTGAAATATTGCCATTGACCTTTTTATAATATACGTTGTTTAATTCAAATTCTAATGAAAAGGGGTTAGTGTTGCCTTTTTCTGTTCTTTCAATTACCAGGGGATTTTATAAAGCCACCGTAGCTCAGCTGGCAGAGCAGCTGATTTGTAATCAGCGGGTCGGGGGTTCGATTCCCTTCGGTGGCTCCAGGCCTATAGCTCGTAGAGGAGAGGTTCCCGAGCGGCCAAAGGGAGCAGACTGTAAATCTGCCGGCGCAGCCTTCGGAGGTTCGAATCCTCCCCTCTCCACCAGCAAACTTCTCTTTGAGAAGTTAAAAGTTAAAAGTTTGAAGTTAAAAGTTAAGAATGAAAAACCGTAATCCGGAACTTTTAACTTATAACTTTTCACTTTTAACTTTTTTATAGTGCGGGAGTAGCTCAGTGGTAGAGCGTCAGCCTTCCAAGCTGAGGGTCGCGGGTTCGAATCCCGTTTCCCGCTCCAAGCTCACAGTTAAGAGTTAAAAGTTATAAGTGATAAATTTAAGGATATGGAAAAATATATTTTTATGTGCTTAAAACTTATAACTTTTCACTTTTAACTGGCGTTAAAAGTGCCCATGTAGCTCAGTCGGTAGAGCACATCCTTGGTAAGGATGAGGTCACCGGTTCAATCCCGGTCATGGGCTTTGAGAATTATTGTTGTTTGTTACACGTTATTCGTTAAGCGTTATTCGAATAACTAAAAAAAGAGGAGGAAAAATGGCAAAGGCTAAATTTGAGAGGGTAAAGCCTCATGCGAACATAGGGACGATCGGGCATGTAGACCATGGCAAGACGAC